>NZ_JBICXG010000009.1:0-260619 GCF_043200175.1 Streptomyces sp. NPDC048462 | reverse complement strand
GGGGGGGGGGGGGGGGGGGCCCCGGGCCCCCCCCCCCCCCCCCCCCCCCCCCCCCGCCGGGCGCCCGCCCCCGCCGGGGGGGGGGGGCCCCCCCGGGGGGGGGGGCGGCCGGGCCCCCCCCCGCCGCCGCGACCGTCAGCCGATCACCTTGTCGATCTTGTCGACCGCTGCGTCCCAGGCCTTGTCGGGGCTGGTTCCACGCTGCTCCATGTTGTTGATCTGGGTGGAGATGGCGTCCTTGATGTCGGCGTCCTTCGGGCCGAGGACGGTCTCGGGGATGGACTTGGCCTCGTCGGCGTAGATCTCACCGATCGGCGCGTCGTTGAAGTACGGAAGCTTGCCGGTCTTCACGTCGGCCAGGTCGTAGGCGCCCTTGTTGGACGGGAAGAGTCCGGTCGCCTTGAAGACGGCGGCCTGCTGCTCGGGGGCGGTCAGCCACTTGACGAGCTCACCGGCCTCCTTGACGTGCTTGCCGGCCGTCGGAACACCGAGGAAGGAGCCGCCCCAGTTGGACGCGGTCTCACCCGGGGCGGTGGTGATGTCCCACTTGCCCTTGTTGCCGTCACCCGCGGCGTCCGAGATCTGGGCGGCCATCCAGGCGGGGCAGACCACGGTGGCCATGGTTCCCTTGCGCAGCGCGGCCTTCCACGGGTCACCGAACTGGGCGAGGCCCTGGGTCAGCTTCTTGTCCGCGGCCTCGGCGGCGAGGTTCCAGCCCTGCTTGACGCTGGGGCTGTCCTTGTAGATCGGCTTGCCCGACTCGTCGTAGTACTGCTTCGCGTTCGAGCTGACTACCGCGTTGAACATGGCGCTCGCGGAGTCCATGAAGTACGTGCCCGCGGGCGCCTTCTTCTGGTACTCCTCACCGAGCTTGAGGTAGTCCTCCCAGCCCCCGGCGAACTTGGCCGCGACGTCCTTGCGGTCGGTCGGCAGGCCCGCCTTCTTGAACAGCTCGGAGTTGTAGCAGAGCGACATCGGGCCGATGTCGGTGCCCGCGCCGATCACCTTGCCGTCCTTGGTGGTGGCCTGCTTCTCCTTCCAGGACACCCAGTCGTTGACGTCGATCGACTTGCTGAGGTCGGCGAACTGGTCCGCCTTGGTGTCGACGATCTCCTTGATCCGGCCGACCTCGATGCCCTGGACGTCGGCCAGTCCGCTGCCCGCGCTCAGCTGCTGGAGCAGCTTCGGGTAGTAGTTCTTCTCCTCGGCGGTGGTGTCTTCCTTCACCGTGATGTTCGGGTGCAGCTCGTGGTACTTCGCGAAGAGGTCGGCTTCCTTGTAGCCGAACTGCCCGAAGTCGGCGACGGTCAGCGTGATCTTCCCGTTCGCATCGGAACTCTCGTCCGATGAGTCCGAGTCGCTGCTGCAGCCGGTCAGCAGCAGGGCCGAGGCTGTCAGGCCCGTGGTGACCAGAACCGCGGCTCTGCGGCTTCGGCCGGCGACGGTGCGGGTGATACGCATTCCACTACTCCTTGTTCCAGGGTGGGACTGGCGTTCTGACTGCGTGGCATTCGCGCTGGTGGGTGCGGGTGCCAGGTGGTTCAGGGGGGAGGACACGGGCAGTGCCGTTCGCACGAGAAATCCTCCTGCGATGTGGGAGCGCTCCCATGCGTCGATGTCGGAAGGTTCCTGCCTGGGAGGGGTGGGTGTCAAGAGTTGAAGACGCTTCCGTTGCGCGAGCGTGTCCTGCAAGTCACGAGACCGTGTCCGGCCAGGGGCTTGCCAAAGCGTGCGGGCGAGGAATCGGAAGAGCTTGAATTCCGAATCACCGCAGGTGGGGGGCGTGTTGGGGGTGGATCGGCGGGCGCACGACAGGCGATCGACCCCGCCGGACCGGATTTCCGGGGCCGTCCGGAAACCGCCGCCACCACCCCCGGCCGGGCCGCCGGAGCCCGACGGAAGGTGAACGGGACACCGCGTCACGGGGGCGACCTGGGGGGTCCTCGCGTTCTTTCCCCGAATCCGACGGGCGTCGCACCGGGACACACGGTCGGTCGCCGGCCGCTCGCCGGTCGGTCACCGGCCGGGCTTTCAAACCGGCGTTCGAGTGGCGGCCGGGCGGGCATTCGGGTGGGCACCGGGCGCGACCGCCCGGCCGACGAGCAGACGACGGGCGGTCGACGAGCGGCCGACGGGTGGTCGATGAGCGGCCGGCGGGTGGTCGATGAGCGGCCGACATACGGACAACTCGCCGAAAATGCCTCACACCTCACGCCCTGTTAAATTCACCACTATGTACCTATTGATCCTTTATATTCGCTCGGGTGGGTGAGGCCGGATGGGAGTCGTCCGGGACCATCCCGAGCTCGCGCTGTTCCTCTGCCTGTCCCTCGGCTACCTGGTCGGCAAGATCCGCGTCGGCCCGATCACCCTCGGCGGCATCTGCGGGACGCTGATCGTCGCGCTGCTGATCGGCACCCGGCACGTCAGCGTCAACGACGACGTCAAGACCGTCTTCTTCGCGCTGTTCATCTTCTCGCTGGGCTACCTGGCCGGGCCGCAGTTCTTCTCCAACCTCAACCGCAAGAGCCTGCGCTTCTTCGCGCTCTGCCTCATCGAGCTGGTCTGTGTGCTGGGCATCGCCTTCGGCCTCGCCAAGGCGTTCGACCTCGACGTGGGCACCGCGTCGGGCATCCTGGCCGGCGCGGCGACCGAGTCCGCGGTCGTCGGTACGGCCACCGAGGCCATCGGCAAGCTCGATGACCTGACCCAGAGCCAGATCACCCAGTACCAGGGACACGTCGCCACCGCGTACACCGTCTGCTACCTCTTCGGCCTGATCACCATCGTGCTGTTCACCAGCCAGATCATGCCGATGCTGCTCCGCATCAACCTCGCCGGCGCCTCGCGCGAGCTGTGGGAGAAGATGCGCGGCGGGGCGGCCGGTCTGGAGGAGGACGAGCGGGAGGCGCTGCCCCGTACGGTCGGCCGCACCTTCCTGGTGACGCTCGCGGACGGCCGCCGGATCGGTGAGCTGGAGGCCGGGCTGGGCAACGCCGTCACCGTCGAGGGCGTCAAGCGCGGCAGCAAGGTGCTCGACCCGTCGCCCGATCTGGAACTGACCCTCAGCGACCTGGTCCAGGTCGTCGGACGGCGCTCCGCGATCATCACGGCCGGCCGGGAGATCGGCCCGGAGACACCGGCGGTGCCGGGCCTCGACACCCCCCTGGCCACCACCCAGGTCGCGGTGACCGAGAAGGCCACCGCGGGGTCGACCATCGCCCATCTGGAGCAGACCCATCCCGAGTTCCGCAAGGACGGGGTCTACATCACCGACGTGCTGCGCAACGACCAGCACCTGCCCGCATCGGCCGAGACCACGGTCCAGCGCGGCGACGTACTGACGCTGGTCGGCGCCCGCGCCGGGCTCAACCGGCTCGTCGCGAAGATCGGTGCCGTCGTCAAGAACGACACGACCGACTACATCTACCTCGGCCTCGGCATCGTGGCCGGCTCGCTGCTCGGCCAGATCGTCGTGCGGATCGGCGACATCCCGCTGTCGCTCGGCACCGGCGGCGGCTGTCTGATCACCGGGCTGCTCTTCGGCTGGTTCCGCTCCCGCAAGCAGACCTTCGGGGCCTTCCCGCCGCAGGCCGCGAACACCCTGAAGGACCTGGGCCTGGCCGTCTTCATCGCCTGCACCGGACTGACCGCCGGACCGCAGGCCTGGCCGCTGCTGAAGGAGTACGGCGCGCTGCTGCCGTTCGCCGGCATCGCCATGGTGCTGATCCCCGCGTCCATCTCACTGATCGTCGGGGTGAAACTCCTGCGGATCGAGAAACCGCTGCTCATCGGAGCCATCGCGGGACAGCAGTGCTCGACACCGGCCATCACCTCCATCACCCAGGTCGCGCAGAGCTCCGTACCGCTGCTCGGCTACACGATCACGTACGCGCTCTCGAACTTCCTGCTGCCACTCACCGGACCGATCCTCGTCGGCGTCCTGGGGGCCTGAATGATCGATTTCCTGAACCGCAACATCTTCACTCCCCATCCCGAGCTGCTGGTCTTCCTGGTCGTCGCGTTCGGCTTCCTGATCGGGAAGATCCGATACAAGGCCATCGCGCTCGGCGCGGTGACCGGCTGTCTGGTCGCCGGCCTGGTGCTGGGCGCGCAGTTCAAGGTCCAGATCGACGGCACGGTGAAGAACCTCTTCTTCATCATGTTCCTGTTCGCCCTCGGCTACCGGGTGGGGCCCCAGTTCTTCCGCGGGCTGCGGAAGGACGGACTGCCGCAGGTCGTCAACGCGGTCGTCGTCTGCGTCACCGGCCTGCTGGTCTCGTGGCTGTTCGCCGTCATGCTCGGCTACGGACCCGGGCTCGGCGCCGGCCTGATGAGCGGCGCGCTCACGCAGTCCGCGGCCATCGGTGTCGCCCAGGACGCCATCGGCACCCTGCCGGGCCTCTCCGCCGCGCAGGTGAAGTCCGAACAGAACCTGGTGGCGGTCGGCTACGCGGTGACGTATCCGCTCGGCACCATCCTGTGCGCGATGCTGCTCGCCAACGTACTGCCGAGGCTCTACCGCAAGAACCTCGCCCGGGAGAGCGCCGAACTGGCCGCCGAGCTGGACGCGCCGAACGACAGCCCGGACGAGGGCGAGGGCTACTACGAGACGGTCCTGCGCGCCTACCGGGTCGAGCGCCCCGATATCGTCGGCCGCAGCATCGGGGACTTCGAGACCCAGCAGCAGGCACTCGGCCGGCGCGTCTACATCACCCAGGTCCGGCGTGAGGGAACGGTCCTGCCGCAGGCCCAGAACCTGGTGCTGCGGGACGGCGACACCGTCGCGGTCAGCGCGCTGCGCCACGACCTGGTGGACTTCGACGCCCGTACCCACGTGGGCGCCGAGGCGGACGACGTGGCGCTGCTCGGGTACCGCACGGAGACCCTGCACGTGGTGGCCTCCGAGAAGGCCCAGCTGGGGCGGACGGTGGCGGAAGTGCGCCGGGAGCCGTTCATGGCCGGCGTCTACATCGAGAAGATCTACCGGGCGGGCGCCGAATTCCCCTTCCGGCTCTCCACCCCGGTCGAGCGCGGCGACACCCTCGTGCTGACCGGTCCCGAACGGCTGGTCGGCCCGGCGGGCAAGGAGCTCGGCAAGCCGGTGCCGACGAGCTTCGCCACGGACATGATCTGGGTCGGCCTCGGCATCTTCCTCGGCGGCTGCATCGGCATCCCCGCGCTGACGGCCGGCGGGGTGCCGATCTCGCTCTCCACCTCCGGCGGCGGCCTCATCATGGGCCTGGTCTTCGGCTGGATCCGGGGCAAGTACCCGACGTACGGGAACGTGCCGCCGGGCGCCCAGTGGTTCATGGACACCCTCGGGCTGTGCATGTTCGTCGCGGTGGTCGGCATCAACGCCGGTCCCAGCTTCACCAGCGGGCTGTCTTCGGCGGGCTGGGGACTGCTGCTCCTCGGCGCCGTCGCCACGGTCGTACCGCTGCTCGTCGGCTTCCTGGTGGGCCACTACATCCAGAAGATCAGATTCCCGATCCTGATGGGCGTGCTGGCCGGCGGCCAGACCACCACGGCGGCGATCGGCGCCATCAACGAGACCTCGAAGTCGCAGATCCCCACGCTCGGCTACACGATCCCGTACGCCGTCGGCAACGTGCTGCTGACCGTGTGGGGCGCCGTGATCGTGATCCTCAACCACTGAACCAGAACACGGGAGCGCAGACATGCCCAAGGCCACCCTCAGCCGTGCCGAGATCCGGTCGTTCGCCCAGCTCAGCCCGTTCGAGCTGAAGGACAAGTTCATCGCCATCGCCCAGTCCGAGCAGAGCGACAAGCCCGGCCAGAAGGGCAAGGCGATGCGGGCCATGCTCAACGCGGGCCGCGGCAATCCCAACTGGATCGCCACCGGTCCCCGGGAGGCGTACCACGCGCTCGGCTACTTCGCGCTCTCCGAGTCCCGGCGGGTCTGGACGGCCGACAACCTGGGCGGGATGCCCGAGGAGGCCGGCTGCGCGGAGCGCTTCGCCACCTTCGTCCGCACGCATCCGGAGCTGCCCGGGATCGAGCTGCTCCAGGCGAGCGTCGATCTGGCGGTCAAGCGGTTCGGCTTCGTGCCGGACGCCTTCGTCCACGAGCTGGCGGACTCCTCGATCGGGGACAACTACCCGGTGCCGGGACGCATCCTGACGCATGTCGAGCAGGTCGTGCGCGGGTACGTGGCCGACGAGATGTTCGACCACCGGCCGCCGGAGGGACAGACGCTGAGCCTGTTCGCGACCGAGGGCGGCACCGCGGCGATGTGCTACATCTTCGACTCGCTGATGAAGAACGGAATCCTGCACAAGGGCGACCGGATCGCCCTGATGGTGCCGGTGTTCACGCCGTACCTGGAGATCCCCGAGCTCGACACGTACGGCTTCGACGTCGTCCGCGTCGAGGCGAACCTGTTCACCGAGACCGGCGTGCGGCAGTGGCGCTACCCGCCGGAGGAGATCGCCAAGCTGGCCGATCCCTCGGTCAGGCTGGTCTGCTGCGTCAACCCGAGCAACCCGCCCTCGCTCGCGCTCGCGCCGAAGGTCGCCGAGCAGATCGTGTCGATCGTCGCGGACGACAACCCGAACCTGATCGTGGTGACGGACGACGTCTACGGGACCTTCGTCGAGGACTTCCGCTCGCTCGCCGCCGACCTCCCGCGCAACACACTCCTCGTGTACTCCTACTCCAAGCACTACGGCGCCACCGGCTGGCGGCTCGGCGTCATCGGGCTGCACGACGACAACGTCATCGACGACCTGCTGCGGGCGCAGGACGCGGCGCAGAAGGCGCGGCTGAACAGCAGGTACGGGACGCTGTCGCTGGATCCGGAGAAGATCCGGTTCATCGACCGGCTGGTCGCGGACTCCCGGCAGGTGGCGCTGAACCACACTGCGGGCCTGTCGCTGCCGCAGCAGGTGATGATGACGCTGTTCTCACTGTTCGACATGCTGGACGAGGGCCAGGCGTACAAGGCCCGGATCCGCTCGATCGTGCAGCAGCGCCTCGAACTCCTGCTGGAGGGCGCGCACATGAAGATCTCCGAGGACCCCAAGCGGGCCTCGTACTACATCGAACTCGACCTGCTGGCCGAGGCGGAGCGCACCCTGGGCCTGGAGTTCGCCCACTATCTGGAGCAGAACTACGAGCCCGTCGACCCGCTGTTCAGGCTGGCCGAGCAGACCTCCGTGGTGCTGCTGAACGGCGGCGGCTTCGACGGCCCCGAGTGGTCGGTCCGGGTCTCGCTGGCCAATCTGGACGACCTGGACTACCTGAAGATCGGGCACCAGCTGCGGGCGATCTTCGACGAGTACGCGCAGGAGTGGCGGGACTCCGGGGCGGGCGCGGCGTAGCGGCGGCCCCGGCGGCTCAGACGGCGCGCAGGCGGGTCAGGGTGTGTTCCAGCTCCGCCTGCGCGGCCCGGCCAGCCGACTCCGCGTCGCCCGCCACGACCGCGGTCACCAGCGCCCGGTGCTGCGCGTGGCCGTGGTCCGGGTCGGCGCGGCGCAGTCCGAGCAGGTCCACCAGGTCGATCAGGGCCTGGCGCAGCGCGGGGGCGAACTCGCTGAAGAGATCGGTGAGTACGGGGTTGTGGGCGGCGGCCACCACCGTCCGGTGCAGGGCGATGTCCGCGTCCACGAAGCCGGCGTCGGGCCCGGTGCCGGCGGCCAGCCGGGCGGTGAGCGCGGCGTCCAGGGCGATCAGGTCCTCGTCGGTGCGGCGCTCGGCGGCGAGCCTGGCGGCCTGGACCTCGATGAGCATGCGGACCTCGTAGACGTCGGTGACGGCGGCCCGGCGCAGCCTGGCCGGCCAGTCCTCGGCCGCGTGGTCGGCGATGACGAAGACGCCGGCGCCCTGCCGGGACTGGAGCAGGCCGAGGGCGGCGAGCGTGCGCACGGCCTCGCGGACGGTGGAGCGGCCCACGCCCAGCGTCCTGGCGAGGGTGGTCTCGCCGGGGATCTTCGTGCCGACCGGCCAGTGGCCCTCGGTGATCTGCGCGCGCAGATGGCTCGTGGCCTGTTCGACGAGGGGGCTGGGGCGGAGCGGGCCGAGCGAGGACACGGATTCACCTGTCAGGTTGTCTGAGGACTTGGTTTCTGGCTACTGTACCGGCCATGACGTACCGCGGTCTCCTTCTTCTCGGCTGCCGCGGCGGGGCCTGAAGCGATCGGCACCCCGCCGCGGGGTGCCGTGCTGTGCCGGTCGCGTCCGGCGATGCGAGAAGAGACCCCGTTCATGCCCGAGTTCATGCCCGAGAGCACATCGGCTCCGATGCCCGAGCCCCTGTCCGCGCCCACGCCTGACGCCCCGGCACCGGCGTACCGCTTCCCCACCATCTGCACGCCGCGCGGGCCGGTACCCGGGAACGCGCCCCGCTGGAACCGGCAGCGTGCCGGCTCGATGCCGTCGCACCGCTACCGGTCCGCCTTCGACCGGGTCGAGATCCCGCTGACCGGGCGGAGCTGGCCGCAGGCCCGGATCGAGCGGCCCCCGCTCTGGGTTCCCGTCGACCTGCGGGACGGCAACCAGGCGCTGGCCGAGCCGATGGACACCCCGCGCAAGCGCCGGATGTTCGATCTGCTCGTCGCGATGGGCTTCAAGGAGATCGAGATCGGCTACCCGTCCGCGAGCCGCACCGACTTCGGCTTCGTCCGGCACCTGGCCACGAGCGGGGCGGTGCCGGACGACGTGACGGTGGTCGTCTTCACCCCGGCCAGGGCCGATCTGATCGAGCGGACCTTCGAGTCCGTCGCGGGCATGGACCGGGTGGTCGTGCACCTCTACATCCCGACCGCCCCCGTCTGGCGTGATGTCGTCCTGGGACGCGACCGGGCCGGGGTGCACGGGGTGGTGCTGGACGCCGCGCGGCTGATGGACCGCCTCGCGGCGGCCAGGCCCGGCACGGACATCCGGTTCGAGTTCTCGCCGGAGGTCTTCGTCCTCACCGAGCCGGACTACGTACTGGAGATCTGCAACAGCCTCACCGAGCTGTGGGACGCCTCACCGGACCGCCCGGTGATCCACAACCTGCCCGCCACGGTGGAGATCGCGACGCCGAACGTCTACGCGGACCAGATCGAGTACATGCACCGCCATCTGGACCGGCGCGACTCGGTGATCCTCTCCGTCCACCCGCACAACGACCGGGGTACGGGGGTGGCGTGCGCGGAGCTGGCGGTGCTGGCGGGGGCGCAGCGCGTGGAGGGCTGCCTGTTCGGCAACGGGGAGCGCACCGGCAACGTCGACCTGGTCAACCTGGCGCTGAACCTGCACGCGCAGGGCGTCGACCCGATGATCGACTTCTCGGACATCGACGAGATCCGCCGCACGGTCGAGCACTGCAACCGGCTGCCGGTGCCGCCGCGCCACCCTTACGGCGGCGACCTGGTGTACACCGCGTTCTCCGGCACCCACCAGGACGCGATCAGCAAGGGGTTCGCGCACCACGCGCGCAGCGGCTCCGAGGTGTGGTCGGTGCCGTACCTGCCGATCGACCCGGCGGACGTGGGGCGCAGCTACGAGGCGGTGATCCGGGTCAACAGCCAGTCCGGCAAGGGCGGCATCGCCCATCTGCTGCGCGGCGGCTACGGGGTCGACCTGCCGGTCCGGATGCGGGCGGACTTCTCCCGTACGGTGCAGGACACGACGGACGACAGCGGGCTGGAGGCCACGCCGAAGGACCTGTGGGAGCTGTTCGAGGCGACGTACCTGGTCCCCGGACGGGACGGGGCGATCGCCCTGACGTCCTGGTCGGCGGAGCGCGGTCCGGCCGGTGGCACGCGGTTCGTCTGCACGCTGCGGGTCGACGGGCGGGAGGGCGACTACGAGGGCACGGGCGCCGGCACGGTGTCGGCGTTCACGGACGCGCTGGCGGCCGCCGGGGTGGCGGTGACGATCCTCGACTTCTCGGAACACGGGGCGGACGCCGCGTGCTCCTCGGTGACGTCGTACGTGGAGTGCCGGGTGGACGGCGAGGTCCGCTGGGGGGCGGGCCAGGACGCCTCCGCGCTCGCGTCGTCGGTGGCGGCGGTGCTGTCGGCGGTCAACCGGGCGCGGTAGCCGCAGGGGATGGGGGCGCACCCCGGCCGGGTGTGGGGGGCGTGGGGACCGGCCGGGATGCGCGGGGGGTGGTGGCTATTCGTAGGCGCCGAACGCCTTCGTGAAGGCGAGCGGCTCCTGCGTGATCGAGCTGCACGAGGCGTCGGCGGTCGGCTTCGCGCCGCCGGCGCACTCCTTGTCGCGGGTGCCCGACCACATGGCGAGCCAGGCGAGGCCCTTCTCCTTGGCGAACGCGACCAGCTGGGTGGCGTCCTCGACCTTGAAGATCTCGGTGCTGACGTCGTTGACGCCGATCATCGGGGTGACCGCGACGGCCTTCCATGCGTCCGCGTCGGAGAGCCCGAGCACACCCTTGATCTGGGCCTGGGTGGCGGTGGCCGCCTGGATCGCGTACCCGCCCATGTCGCCGCTGTACGAGGCGCCGTAGTCCATCGCCATGATGTTGACGGCCCCGACGTCGACGCCGTTCTTCTTCGCGTCGGCGACCAGGTCCACGCCGGGCTGGGTCAGCCCCTCGGGCATCACCGGCAGGGTGAAGGAGACGTCCAGGCCGGGGTGGTCCTTCTGGAGCTGGGCGATGGCCTGGGAGCGGCGGGAGTTGGCCGCGGTGTCGGGGAGCGCGCCGCCCTCGATGTCGAAGTCGACCTTGGTCAGCTTGTACGCGTCCACGACCTTGCCGTAGGCCGCGGCCAGGTCGGCCGCCGAGGTGCAGTTCAGGGCCAGCTCGGAGCCGGAGGCGCCGCCGAAGGAGACCCGGACGTCGCCGCCCGCCGCGCGCAGGGCGTCGATCTGGGAGGCGACCTGGTCGTCACCGAGGCCGGTGACGCCGCCCCAGAGCGGGGCGCAGCTGCCGCCGGAGGTGATGAAGGCGAGGTTGTACTGCTTGACGCCGGTCTTGGCGGCGGTGCCGGTGAGGTCGAAGGCGGGGTAGAGGGAGGTGTCGACGTACGGGGCGAAGCCCGCCCCGCTCGCCGTACCGCCGCTGCCGCCGCCCGCGTCGGTCTTCGTGGGGGTCGGTGTGGGGGTGCCGGCCGGCGGCTTCGTGGGGGTGGCGGACCCGGTGGGGGTGGGGGCCGCGGTCTCGGTGGGGCGGCCGCTGGGCTCCGGGGTGGCGCCGGTGTCGACGGAGCACCTGGCGTCGTCGATGAGGCAGCCGGTGGGGTCGGCCGCCTTGTCGTCCGAGGCGGTGACGAAGCCGACGGTGACGGACTTGCCGGGGGCCAGCTCCTTGTTCCAGCTCGTCGGGGTGACGGTGACGTGGTTACCGCTGACGGTGTGTTCGCCGTTCCACAGCGAACTGATCCTGGTGCCCGCCGGCAGGTCGAACTCCAGCGTCCAGCCGGACTTGGCGCTGTCGGTGTCGTTGGTGACGACGTACTGCGCGGTGTAGCCGCCCGTCCAGCCGCTGGTCCTGGTGTAGGCGGCGCCGACCGCCGATGCCTGAGCCGTGCCGGTGAGGGCGAAGACCGTCCCGCCGATCACGGCCGCGGCGACGACCGCGCCGATCGCCTTGGTCCTGGTGCTCGCCGTGCGCCGGTGCGTGCTGGTGCCCATCGCGTTCCTGCCTCGTCATACGGAAGTGGGGGATGCGAGAACAAGCTAGCGGCGCCGAATCCCGCATATGCCGTAATTGGGGCCCTCGTTGATGTTCTTAGGGTGGGCTTAAGGAGCCCATCGGCCGGTCTAAAGGTTCGGGCCCGCTCCGGACCGGAACCGGGCCCCCGCGCCCCGCCGGTTCACCGCGCGCCGCTGCCGCCCGACGCGGTGTCCGCGCCGCTGCGGCCGCTGCCCGCCGAGCCCGATCCAGATGCGCACCTCCGTGCCGCCGAGCACCGAGCGCCCGATCCGCACGTCGCCGCCGGTGGACTCCGCGACCCGGCGGACGATGTCGAGGCCGAGCCCGGTCGAGCCCACCGCGCCCTTCGCGCCGCCGCCGCGCGCCATCGCCGCCCTGGGGTCCGCGATGCCACCGCCCGCGTCCGAGACCAGCACGATCACCGCGTCGCCGCTGTGGTGCACGTCCACGGCGAAGGCGGTGCCCTCGGGGGTGTGCCGGAAGACGTTGCCGAGCAACGCGTCCAGCGCCGCCGCCAGTTCCGGGCGGGCCACCGGAATGCGTACCGTCCGCTCCACTCCGGCCAGGCGCACCTCGCGGCCCTCGTCCTCGGCCAGCGCGGACCAGAAGGCCATGCGTTCGCGGATCACCTCGGAGGCGTCGCAGCCGGCTCCCGGACCTGCGGCCTGGCCCTGGGTCTGCGGGCGCTGCTCCCGGGCGGTCCTGATGATCGTGTCGACCTCGCGCTCCAGCTGCTCGACGGCCGCCCGGGTCTGCTCGGCCGCCGGGCCGTCCCCGAGCGAGGCGGCGTTGAGCCGCAGCACGGTGAGCGGGGTGCGCAGCCGGTGCGAGAGGTCGGCGGCCAGCTCCCGCTCGTTGGCGAGGAGCTGGACGACCTGGTCGGCCATGGAGTTGAACGCGACTGCGGCGGAGTGCAGTTCGGTCGGACCCTCCTCCGGCACCCTGGTCCCGAGCCGCCCCTCCCCCAGGTCCTGCGCCGCCCCCGCGAGCCGCCGGGCGGGCTCCACCATGCGTACGCCGAGCCGGTCGGCCACCGCGACCGAGCCGACGATCAGCGCGATGCCGACGCCCGCGAGCATCAGCCAGGCGGTGGTGACCCCGTTGGTGACCTCGTCCTGGGGGACGAACACCTCGACGACGGCGGTGCCGCCGGAGCCGAGGGCGGTGGGCTGGAGCAGCGCCGAGCCGCCGGGCACCTCGGAGATGGAGGCGCGCCCCGAGGCCCGTACGGTCTCCAGGTCCTTGCGGGTGGCGCGCCGGGTGCCGATCTCGACCGCCTGCCGGTCGGCCTCGGCGGCGGCGGGCACGTGGACGGCCATCCGGTCGTCGGCGCCGGGTTCGGTGGTGAGCACGGCCTTCAGCAGTTCGGCGCGGTCGGTGGTGATGGAGAGCGTGGGGGCGATCGTCGCGGCCTGCCGTTCGGCGTCGGAGAAGGCCCGGTCGCGGGCCATCTCCTTGATGACGAGGCCGAGGGGTACGGCGAAGGCGATCACGACCATCGCGGTGACGGCCAGACAGACCTTGACCAGTGCCCACCTCATGCGGGCTGCTCCGGGGGCGCGGCGGGCGGCTGCAGTTTCACGCCGACGCCGCGCAGGGTGTGCAGATAGCGGGGCCTGGCGGCCGTCTCGCCCAGTTTCCGGCGGAGCCAGGAGAGATGGACGTCGATGGTCTGGTCGTCCCCGTACGACTGCTGCCAGACCTCGGCGAGGAGTTCCTTGCGGGCGACGACGACGCCCGGCCGGCCGGCCAGGAAGGTCAGCAGGTCGAACTCCCGCCGGGTGAGGTCGAGGTCGGCGCCGTCGAGTTCGGCCCGGCGCCGCAGCGGGTCGATGGAGAGCCCGCCGACCCGGATGACGCGCGGGGAGGCGGACCGGCCCTCGGAGGCGCGCGAGCGGCGCAGTACGGCGGCCATCCGCGCCGCGAGGTGCTCCACGGAGAACGGTTTGGTCAGGTAGTCGTCCGCACCGTCGTTGAGCAGCCGGACGATCTCGCTCTCGTCGTCCCGGGCGGTCGCGATGATGACGGGCACGTCGGTGATGCCGCGCAGCATCTTGAGCGCCTCCGAGCCGTCGAGATCGGGCAGCCCGAGATCGAGGATGACCACGTCGAACCGGAAGTGGGCGACCTCGCGCAGCGCTTCGAGCGCGGTGCCGACACTCCGTACGGTGTGGGAGGCCTCGGTCAGGTGCCGGATGAGGGCGGAACGTACGAACTGGTCGTCCTCGACCACGAGCACACTTGGCATGGGCGGCACCGTACGCCATCCGGCACCCGACTACAGGCCTCAGGGCCTTTCGCTCGGACGGGGGGCACCCATGGTGCAGGATGTGCCGGATGCAACGAGGACTCGTACACGGGCTCGCGTGGTCGCTCGCCACCGGCGGGGCGGTCACGCTGTCGTGGTGGGGCGTGCACACCGTGATGGCGGGGACGGCGTACGACCCGCCGCGCGCGGTGCCGATCTCCGCGAGCGCGCGGGCGACCACGGAGGCCCTGTCGTCCTCGACGCACCGCCCGGAGCCGTCCCCGTCGCCCAGCGGCGGCAGGCCCCGCTCCGCCCCGAAGCCGTCCGTGAGCACCTCCCCCACCCGTTCGCACGCCCCGGCGGGCACGCCCCGGCCCACCGCGTCGGCCACGGCCACCCCGGCCGGTACGGCGCGGAGTTACCCGACGGACGGCGGACGGGTCGTCTTCGAGCTGGGCGCGGACAGCGCGGAACTGGTGTCGGCGACGCCGGAGCAGGGCTGGTCGATGCGGGTCTGGACGGAGCCGTCCTGGATCCGGGTGAACTTCGCCCGGGACGACGGGACGACGGTCTCGGTGTTCTGCACCTGGAACGGCTACCCGCCGAAGGTCGAGATCGTGACCTGACGGCGCCGCGGCGGCCCGCGGCGGGCGCTCAGTCGAAGGCGGCGGCGGGCGGCAGCGGTGAGGGCCGGGCGCCGGCGTCGTGGACGGGGGCCGCGCCGCCGGTGAAGTCCGCGAGCGCCCGCCCGTGTTCGACGCGCCCCGGATGCGGATCGGTCGCCACCCGGCGGGTCAGCTCGGCGACCCTGGGCGGCACGTCCGAGGCGAGCAGTACGGCGTTGCCGAAGCGCCTGCCCCGGAACACGGTCGGGTCGGCGGCCAGCGCCAGCTCGGGGAAGACCGTGGCGGCGGTGGCGATCTGGCCGCGCAGATGGGCCAGCGGGGGGCCGTCCGCGAGGTTGGCCACGTAGCTCCCGCCGGGCTTCAGGACGCGGCGGACCTCCGCGAGGAACTCGGTGCTGGTGAGGTGGGCGGGGGTCCGGGCCCCGCTGAAGACGTCCGCGATGACCAGGTCGGCCCAGTCGTCCTGGATCTTCCCGAGCCCGGCGCGGGCGTCGGTGGACCGGACCCTGATCCTGGCCTGCGGGTCCAGCGGCAGTTCCCGGCGCACCAGCTGGACGAGGGCCGCGTCCACCTCGACGATCTGCTGGGTGGAGCGGGGCCGGGTCGCCGCGATGTAACGGGCCAGCGTGAAGGCCCCGCCGCCCAGGTGCACGACGTGCAGCGGCTGCCCGGCGGGCGCGGCCAGGTCCGCGATGTGGCCGATCCGGCGCTGGTACTCGAAGGAGAGGTACGCCGGGTCGTCGAGGTCCACGTGGGACTGCGGCGCGCCGTCGACGGTCAGCGTCCAGGCGCGCCTGCGCTCCCGGTCGGGCACCAGCTCGGCGAGACCGCCGTCCACCGGTTCCGAGACGTTGCCCCCGGAACCCCGGGCGGCCTTGCGGTCGGTCCCCCGGTCCGGGCGCTGTTTGCGGTCGCCGGCTCCGCCGGAGGCTCCTCGACGTGCCACTGCCGCTCGTACCCGCTCACTGCTCATCGGTCCGGGGCCGGCCGGGACCGGCCGTGCCGGGGCGGTGGTGCGCACCGCCCCTGCGGACATTATGGGCTCAGCGGCAGTTGTCGGCCGCCTCGATCATCCGGGCGGCCTGGTCGAGCGCGGCCCGCAGCGCGGCCGGGTCGGTGACCGAGGTGTCGTCGGCGGGCGGCAGCAGCCAGCCGCTCCCGGGGACGGGCGGTTCGGCGGGGACCCGGAAACCCCGGCCGTCGGACTGCGTACAGGCACTGCCCGGTACGTCCCAGGCCTCGGCGGTGCCGGACGGCACCAGGAAGCCGAGGGTGGCGCAGCTCCCGTCGTGCAGGACCGGGCCGACGGCCTCCTGGTCGGCGCCGCGGCGCAGGATGTCCACTGCCTCCAGGCCCTGCCGGGCGGGAACGGTCACCACGTCGCAGGGTTCCGCGCCCGGGAGCGAGCCGGACGCGGCCGCCTCCTCGGCGGGTGCCACGGGGCCGGTCGTCGCGGTCGGTGCGGCCGTCGTCGCGGTCGTCCGCGAGCCGGTCGCCATGTCGGTGTGCAACAAGGGACCTCTCCTCTCATCGCCGGGCGGAGCCGGACTCCGTCGCCACATGGACCAACGCGCCGACCGCGTCAAGGGCTACGGCCCCACACCGCCGCAAAGGGTGGCAGTTCATGGCGGATCGTGGGCGAGATACCCGTTTTGTCAGTAAACGCAGCGTGTGCGAGTTGTCACAGCAGGTACGTTCTTGCTCCGCCGGGACACCGGAAACAAACGCCCGGCTCGCACCAGAGAGGGCCCCGCCATGGTGTCGACACGGGCAGTTCCCAACCTCGCCTTCCGGCGGCTGCGCGGACAGCGCTCCGCCGGGGAGTTCGCTGCCGCGGTACGCAGGTCCGCCCGCGAGATCGGCGAGCAGGTCGCGTGCGACGCCCGGTACATCGGCCGCGTGGAGTCCGGCGAGATCCGGTGCCCGAACTACGCCTACGAGCGGGTCTTCCTCCACATGTTCCCCGGGGCGAACCTGGCGGACCTGGGCTTCTCGCCGCGTGAATCGGTACGCGGCCGGGGGGCCCGGCCCGCCGCGGACGCCCCTTCGTCCCCGACTTCGCCGCTGCCCGGCAGCGACACCGACGAGGAGTGCGACGTGCTGCGTCGCGTATTCATGACCAGCGGCTCCACCACGATGGCGGCCGCGTCCCTGAGCCTGGGGCTCGGCGGCGGCATGGCCGCCTCCGTGTCCCTGCCCGCACAGCGCCGGGTCGGCGAGGCCGAGGTGAACGCCGTCGAGAAGGCGGTGCGGCAGATCCGTCTGCTGGACGACCGGCACGGGGGTGACGGCCTGTACCGGCGGGCCTCGCAGCCGCTGCGGGCGGCGTACGCGCTGCTCGACTCCGGGACCGCGACGCGGCGCTCCACGGCGGACCGGCTGCACACCGGGGCCGGTGAGCTGGCGATCTCGGTGGGCTGGCTGGCCCATGACTCGGGCCGGTTCGAGGACGCGCGCTCGCACTACGCGGAGGCGCTGGCCACGGCCCGGGTGGCCGGGGACCACGCGCTGGAGGCGCACGCCTTCTGCAACGCCTCGTTCCTGGCCCGGGACACCGGGCGCTCGCGGGAGTCGGTGCGCGCCGCGGAGGCGGGGCAGCGGGCGGCGCGGCCGCTGGGTTCACCGCGGCTGATGGCGCTGCTCTCGCTGCGGGAGGCGGGGGGCCGGGCCGGGCTCGGGGACCGGACCGGCTGCGAGCGGGCGCTCGGCCGGGCGCACACCGCGTTCGGGCGCGGGCCGTCCCCGTCGGACCCGGAGTGGATGAGCTTCTTCCGGGAGGCGGAGCTGGAGATGCTGGAGGCGCAGTGCTGGTCGGCGCTGGGCGACTGGTCGCGGGCGGCCCGGCACGCGCGGCGCGCGACGCGGCTGCAGGATCCGCACTTCACCCGGAACCTGGCGCTGTACCGGGCCGAACTGACCACGGACCTGGCCCACGCGGGCCTCGCGGAGGAGGCGGCGGCCACGGGCCACCAGGTACTCGACCTGCTGGACCAGGTCCGGTCCTCCCGGATCAGGACGATGCTGGCGGGCGCGGTGGCGGTGCTGCGGCCTCGCGGCCGGGGATCGGTCGACATCACGGACTTCCTCGACCGCCACGGAGCGTCCGCCCCGACGCCGTAGCTACGGGGCGCTTCCAGCCCGTCCGGGGTCCCGGTCCTGCCCTCAAGCGCCGGGCGGGCCGGTTTTCGCAGCCGGTTCGGGTAAGCCAAGCCCGTCCTCAAAAAACGCCGGACGGGCTTGGCTTGCCCGGAACCACACATGGGTTGCCCAAAACCGGGCCGGCGCTACCGTTCCAGGTGGCCCGTGTCGTTCCAGCGTTCCAGGGCCGGCGAACCGTAGGCCCAGCCCAGGACGGACAGCGACGTCGGCTCCAGCCGGATGCGCGCGGCGAACGACACGTCCTCGCCCAGCCACCGCGCCCCCAGTGCCCGCAGGATGTGGCCGTGGGCGAAGACCAGGACGTCGCGGTCGGCGGAGAGGGCCCACTCGATGACCTCGTCGGCCCGGGCCGACAGCTCGGCCAGGGTCTCCCCCTCCGGCACCCCGTCACGCCAGATGAACCAGTCCGGGCGGGCCGCCTTGATCGCGGCCGGCGTCATCCCCTCGTACGCCCCGTAGTCCCACTCCATCAGCGCGTCCCACGGCTCGGCCACCTCGCCGAAGCCCGCGAGCTCGCAGGTCTCCGAGGCCCGCACCAGCGGGCTGGTCCGGACCTCGAGGCCGGGCAGGTCCGCCCACGGGCCTCGGTGCAGCCGCTCCCCGAGCAGCTTGGCGCCCGCGCGCCCGGTGTCGAGCAGGGGGATGTCCGTCCTGCCGGTGTGATTGCCGTTGACGGACCATTCCGTCTGGCCGTGCCGGGCAAGCAGGATTCGCGGTGCCATGTGACGGCTCTCCCTGAAACTGAGACCTCTGATCCTGGATCTGAGATCTTGGACATCGACGGGGACACAACCGTCCGACACGCTACGGATGAACGGTGGGAACGGAACGTCCGGATTTCCATCATCTCGCACACGCACCTGACGCAACCCGGGGGGCCGCATCGGCGTCCCACACATCGCAGACCGAACAGAGCGGCTGAGGGGTGCCGGCGGCACCCCTGGGGGAATCCCGGCCGCACCGCACCGTACGGTTGAACGTCCGCCGTCGGCCGCATGAACACATGATGGAGAACTTCCGGATGCCGCATGCCACCACCGCGCCCGCGCCGCGCCCCCGGCCCCGCTGGTGGACCGAGCTCCCGCTGCTCGCCCTGGTGTACGCGGCGTACTCGGGCGGCAGACTGCTGGTACGCGGCGACGTGTCGACGGCCGTGGACCACGGGCTGCGCATCCTGGATCTGGAACAGACACTCCGCATCAACTTCGAGCACCCCCTGAACCGGCTGCTCACCGCGCACTCGTCGATCGGGATACCCGCCGACTTCGCGTACGCGTCGCTGCACTACCTGATAACCCCCGCCGTCCTCATATGGATGTTCCGGCGGCACTCGCAGGCCTACCGCAGGGCCCGCACCTGGCTGATGACCTCCACCATGCTCGGCCTGATCGGCTTCACGCTGATGCCGACCTGCCCGCCCCGGCTGCTGTCCGCGGGACACGGCTTCGTGGACACGATGGCGCAGTACAGCTCGTACGGCTGGTGGGGCACCGAGGCGAGCGCCCCGCGCGGCATGGGCGGAATGACCAACCAGTACGCGGCGATGCCGAGTCTGCACGTCGGCTGGGCGCTTTGGTGCGGCATCCTCATCTGGCGCCACGGGCGGCATCCGCTCGTCCGCGCGGCGGGCATCGCGTACCCCCTGATCACCATCTTCGTGGTGATGGGTACGGCCAACCACTACTTCCTCGACGCGGTGGCCGGCGCCGCCGTAATGGGCTTCGGCGCCCTGCTGGCCCGGCCGGTGACCCGGCTCGCCAACAAGGTCGCCGACGCGGCCAAGGCCCGCTTCGTACGGGTGAGCCCGGCCACGGACTCCCCGGATGTCAGTGCCGGATGCAAGACTTCCGCGGGTGAGCGAATCCCCGGCCAGCGGACCTCCTCCGCAGATCCCACCGATGCCGCGGCACCGGCAGGTCCACCTGCCCCGGCCGACGTCCCCGCCGCGGCCGGAAGCGCGGCGGGACGGTCCGCCGGCGGTGACACTGCGGCGGCGGCTCGCTGAGCTGAGGGGCCCGGCCGTGGCGCCCCGTCCGCTGGACGCCCGCGCACTGGCCGCCCTGGCCGCCAACCCCGGCTGCAAGCGGCGCGCCCTGCTCGACGGGGCGGGTGTCGACAAGGCCGCCCTGGCCACCGCGCTCGGTTCACCGGCCCCCTTCGGCCAGTCCCAGTTCGCCTTCATGCGGGGCAACGCCTTCGAGGCCAAGGTCAAGGCCGACGGCGGTACGGAGCTGATGCGGCTGCTGCACGAGCGGCTCGGCGGCCCCGGCGAACCGCCGCGCGACGTCGCGGTGCCCGATCTCAGCGCCGCCGGCCCCGAGGGCCGCGCCGCGCGCACCGCGCTGGCCCTGCGGGAGGCGACCGGATCGGGCGGCTGGGCGCTCCTTGACCACCCGATGCTGGCCCTGGAGGTGGCGGGCTCGCCCGCCTATCTGGAACCGGACGCGGTGGTGGTGCACCCCGACGGCACCTGGACCGTCGTCGAGATCAAGTCCTTCCCGATGATCGACGGCTCCGCCGACGCGGCGAAGGTCGGTGCGGCCGCCCGCCAGTCCGCGGTCTACGTGCTGGCGCTGGAGCGGATCGCCGCCGCCACCGACGGGGCGGAGGTCGGCCACCGGGTACTGCTGGTCTGCCCCAAGGACTTCTCCAACCTGCCGGCCGCGTCCGTCGTGGACGTGCGCAAGCAGCGTGCGGTCACCCGCCGCCAGCTGACCCGGCTCACCCGGATCGACGACATCGCGGCAACCCTGCCCGAAGGCACCACCTTCGACCCGGAGCGCTCCCCCGAGGAGCTGGACCGCGCCGTCGAGTCGGTCGCCGCGGCATACGCGCCGGAGTGCCTGGCAGCCTGCGAACTGGCCTTCCACTGCCGGGGCCGGGCCCGCACCGAGGGCGCCGTGGAGGCGCTGGGGCGCAGCGTGCGCGGTGAGCTCGGCGGGCTGACCACGGTCGGCGCGGTGCTGGCCGCGGCGGCCGGCAAGGAAGGCGATCCGGCGGATCCGACGGTCTCGGCGCTGCGCCGCGCCGCCGCGCTGCGCGCCGAGGCGCTGGAGAGCGGGTCCTCGTGCCACTGATCTCCACCCTGGCCAGGCTGGAGGCCGTGGAGAGCGGCCGCGCGCAGCCGCTGGCCACGGTCCGCCACCGCCGCCTCACCGACCGGCCGCTGGTCCTGGTGCCGCTGACCACCGCGGGCGAGGCGGGCGCCCCGCTCGGCGCGCTCGTCGGCACCGACCGGGACGCGCCCCGGCTGCTGGTCGTGGCCCAGCCGCGCGACCGGGACCTGCGGTTCGCCTTCCTCGCGGAGCTGGCCGAGGCGGTCCTGCCGCACATCGAGTCGTACGCCGATGTGGTCGAGCCCGCCGAACGCAGTGAGAGCGACCCCGCGACCGGCAAGAAGGTCAAGGTCGAGACCGAGCTGTGCACGGACGCCGCGCAGCTGATCGTGCCGAGCCGGGCGGGCATCGAGTTCATCCGGCTGCTCGGCCGCTCGATGCGGTTCCGGCGCACCGCCGAGGACGATCCGGACACCCCGTATCCGGCGCCCGCCCGCGTGCCGCTGCTCGGCCGCTGGCTCACGCACTACGGCGAGCGCGCCCGGGTGCCGGGCTCCTCGCTGCTGCTGGCCTGCACCGATCTGCTCAACCGGCACTGGGCGAGCGGCCAGTCCAGCCTGGAGGACCAGCATCTGGGCGCCCTGCTCTCCTGGGTCGACCCGCCGGCCGGCGTATCCGGGGCGGAGGCGGCGCTCCGGGCCGAGCTGGCCCGGGACGGCGCGGGGCAGCTGCTGTGCCCGCCCGCCGGACCGGCCACCGATCCGGACTTCGACAACCGGCTGCTGGCCCCCGCGATCGAGCGGTACGACCGGGCGCGCACCGCGCTGGCCGCCGCCGAGGACGGGCTGGCGGCCGATGCCGGGCTCGCCGCGCTGACGGCGGCCGAGCGGGAGATCGGGGCCCTGCTGGCGAGTGTGCTGCGGCCGACCTGGGACGCCGTGTGGCGGGGTCTGGACCTGCTGCGGGAGCTGCCCGAGGGTGCCAGGGCCGGGGACCGCTGGACGCGTGACCGCTGGTCGTTCACCGGCCACCGCGACCGGGTGCGGTCCGGGGAGCCGCCGCAGCCACGCCGGGACGACGCGGTGACGGCGGCCCGCAAGCTCGCGTCCCGGGAGACCGCCCAGGCGCAGCTGGAGGCCCAGGAGGCGCTGGACGATCCGCTGGTGCTGGCCGGCCGGCGCCTCGCGGGCGAGGCGTTCCTCGGGGAGGTGAAGGCGGTGGAGATGACGTACACCGAGTCCAAGCGGCCCTCGCCGCGCCCGCTGGTCACCGTCCGCACGGGCGAGCAGCCGCAGCTGGGTGAGCGGGTCAAGGTCTACCGCTCGCTGGACGGCAAGCCGCAGACCGCGGAGTTCGCCGGGTACGGGCCGGCGGAGGAGGGCGAGCCGCCCGCGCTGGTGCTGCGGATCACCGACAGGATGGGCCGGGGAAAGGAGCCGGCCCCGGGGTCCGTCCCGGAACCGGGCGACAGGATCGCCTGGACCCTGTTCGAGCACGATCAGCGCGGCGGCCCGAAGCTGCCGGACCCGGAGGAGACCCCGTGGACCCACGGCGGCCCGCCGGGCGCCGACGCGACGGCCGAGCGCCCCGACCCCGTGACTCCGGAGGACGTGCTGTGAGCGACCGACTCGACCCGGGGGCGGCGGCGGGCCGGGCCACCGCCCAGATCCTGGACGACACGCTGAACGGCACGGCGCGCGGCATCGTGGTGGACTCCCCGCCGGGCGCGGGCAAGTCGACCCTGGTGGTGCGTGCCGCGCTCGAACTCGCCGCGGCCGGGCGCCCGCTGATGGTCGTCGCGCAGACGAACGCCCAGGTCGACGACCTGGTGGTGCGGCTGGCCGAGAAGGACCCCGGGCTGCCCGTCGGCCGGCTGCACAGCAGTGACTCCGACCCGTACGACAAGGTGCTGGACGGGCTGGAGAACGTCCGCAAGTCGGCGAAGGCGGCGGATCTGGCCGGGCTCGACATCGTCATCTCGACGGCGGCCAAGTGGGCCCATGTGAAGAACGTCGAGCCGTGGGGCCACGCGATCGTCGACGAGGCCTACCAGATGCGTTCGGACGCGCTGCTGGCCGTCGCCGGGCTCTTCGAACGGGCGCTGTTCGTGGGCGATCCGGGCCAGCTGGACCCGTTCTCGATCGTCGGCGCGGACCAGTGGGCGGGGCTGAGCTACGACCCGTCCGCGAGCGCGGTCTCCACCCTGCTGGCGCACAATCCGCAGCTGCCGCAGCGCCGGCTGCCGGTCTCCTGGCGGCTGCCCGCGTCGGCCGCGCAGCTGGTCTCGGACGCGTTCTACCCGTACACCCCGTTCCGCAGCGGTACGGACCACGGGGACCGGCTGCTGTCGTTCGGTGTCGGGTCCGACGGTTCGGCGGCTGACCGGGTGCTGGACGAGGCGGCGGAGTCCGGCTGGGGGCTGCTGGAGCTGCCGGCCCGGCACACCCCGCGCACGGACCCCGAGGCGGTGCGGGCGGTGGCCACGGTGGTGCGCCGGCTGCTGGACCGGGGCGGCGCGGCCACCAGCGAGCGCTCCCCGGACCCGGCCCCGGTGACGGCGGACCGGGTCGCGGTCGGCACGGCCCACCGCGACCAGGCGGCGGCGGTGCGGGCGGCGCTCGCGGAGCTGGGGGTGACGGGCGTGGCGGTGGACACCGCGAACCGGCTCCAGGGCCGCGAGTTCGATGTGACGGTGGTCCTGCACCCGCTGTCGGGGCGGCCCGACGCCACCGCGTTCCACCTGGAGACGGGCCGGCTGTGCGTACTGGCCTCGCGCCACCGGCATGCCTGCATCGTGGTGTGCCGCGCGGGCGTCGCGGAGCTGCTCGACGAGCACCCGTCGACGGAACCGGTCCAGCTGGGCGTCACGGTGAAGTTCCCGGACGGCTGGGAGGCGAACCACCGGGTGCTGGCGCACCTGTCGGAACACCGCGTGCGCTGGGGGCGTTGAGCCCGGGGGCGCGGGAAGCGGTCCGGCGCACGCCCCCGGACAGGCCCCGGGCGCCCTTGCGGCGGGCTGGACAATAGAGGGTGGCCGTCGGGCCCACCGGAGGAGGAACAACCACATGGCACAACCCGAGCGGAACGAGCGGCAGCGGCTGCGCCCCGCCCCCCTGCTCTTCGAGCCGTCGGCGTCGGTCGCCGATCCGGAGCACTTCTTCGACCTGGAGTCGATGGAGGATCCGAAGGAGCTGCTGAGCCGTTCCACCGAGCTGGCCCTGGCGTTCCGCGCCGCGACCGACCGGGCCGTCGAGTTCCAGGCGATCGCGGCCGCCCAGCTGGCCGACCCGCGCCGGTTCGACCGGCTCACCACGGCGGAGATCGCCCAGCGGGCGGAGTGGACCGAGGACTACGCGACGAAGATGGTCGAGTTCGGCAGGAGCCTGCTGAACGACCCCAGGCCCTGAGCCGCCGAGGTGCCGGCGTACGGACCCGCCGCCCGGCCTGCTCGCGGCTCCGGCGTGCTGCCCGCCGCCTCCCGCCCGGTGCCCGCTCCGGGTAGAACCGCTGGCATATGCCCGGGGGCAAGATACTCCTCACCACCCCGGCCTGTCCCGGTTTCCGGCAACTCTCGGAATCCGCTTGATCACTCCCGGTAGACCTGTGTGCATGACCGCATGGCTGCCAGACGAAACGACCCTGCATCACGGCGACGGCCCCTACCGGGAGGACCGGGCCGCTGACGTGTTCGCCGTCCTGCGCGAGCAGGCCGGTAACCAGACGGCTCAGGTGACCGCGGCCGGGGCCGCCTGGCTGGCCGGCGCGGCCGCGTATCCGCGCAGCGCCCTGAGCCAGTGGGAGTCGCACCCGTCCGCCCCCGGCGTGCTGCCGTGCGGTTCGGCCTTCGACGTGGTGAACGTTCCCACGCTCTTCGGACGCCGGATGCTCGAACACCTCTGGGCGGACGGTCCGGGCTCCGGGCCGGTCGCCCTGCACCGGGGCCGGATGCTGCTCTTCGCCTCCCCCGGGACCGCCCAGCGGCTGCCCTCGCTGCTGGACTGGGAGGAGTGGGGCGGGGGTCCCGCGTCCCGGTCCGAGAGGGGCGCGGCGGGGCAGGAGGAGAGCGGCCGGAAGATGCCCCCGCTGCTCTGTCACGGCACCGGGGACGCGGTGACCGTACCGCCCCTGACCTGCGGGCCGAACGCCTCGGGCCCCCGCTGGGTGGTCGCCCCCGACACCCGCAGCCCGTGGCTGCCGGGGCCCGACGTACTGCTCTGGGCCTGTGTGCGGGTGGCCCGGTCGGTGCCCTCCTCGGGGCCTCGTATTTCGATTTTTCCTCCCGCCGATCAGGGTGCTAAGGTCTACGACGTCAGCAGGCGCCGCTAGCTCAGTTGGTTAGAGCAGCTGACTCTTAATCAGCGGGTCCGGGGTTCGAGTCCCTGGCGGCGCACAGACGGAAGAAGCCCCCTCGCGAGAGCGAGGGGGCTTTTTCGTATGGGCCGGCCCTCTTACGTTCCGGTGGTGATCCGGACGGTCCAGGCGCCGGACGGGGTCCGGTCGGCGACCTCGATCGTGGTGTGCCCGCCGGGGACGGAGAACGTCTCACCGACCCGCAGCGGGGCGTCCGCGAGCGGCGGGTAGACCGACTGGTCCCAGCAGGCGTCGGTGCCGGGGTGGGTGTCGATGACGTCGACCGGCCCGCCGCCCGACGGGGTCTCGTTGCGGATGCGGTAGAGCAGCACGCCCTCGCTGCACGTCGACCGGTCGTTGCCGGTGGCGCTGCGGGCCTCGATCCCCACGGCGCTGCCCTCGCCCGTCCTGATCACCGCGAGCCGGGTCCCGATGGAGGCGCCGGGCACCGGCACGGCCGCCATCGGTTCCAGGGTCACCACCCGGTCGCTCTGGACGCAGACCACCTGCCGGTCATCCAGCCAGCCCAGCTTCCACTTGTGCCAGCCGAAGAGATCGGGCGCGAGCCCGAACTGGCTGCCCATCACGTCCCAGTCGCCGACGTAGGTGTCCCAGTCGCCCTTGCCGTCCTGCGGCCGGTGGTAGAGGTCGGGCAGGTCGAAGACGTGTCCGGTCTCGTGGGCCAGCACGTTGTGGTCCGGCGGGTGCTGTTCGAAGACCGTGACGACGCGCCTGATGTCCGTACCGTCGGCGTGCAGCGGCCGGTCGAAGTTGACGACCTTGGTGGCGTCGGAGTCGACGCCCGGGGCGTCCGGGTCCGCGACGAGGTAGACGATGTCGTACTTCGAGAAGTCCACCTCGGGGTCGGCCGCGGCGATCGCGTCGTGCAGATAGGCACTGCGCCGGTCGCCGGCCCAGTCACGCCTTATGCCGTAGCGGACCGACGGATCCGGCATCTGGATCCACCGCTTCTGCGGGTGCGGGCGCAGGGTGAACTTCCCGTACGAGGCGCGCTGGAAGAACCGGGTGGTGGCGGGGAAGTAGTCGGAGGTGAGCTCGGCGGGGGTGGTGAGCGGCCGGGAATCCGGGAACGACAGGAAGACCATCACCGCGTCGAGCGGATGGTCGGGGCGCGGGTAGGCGCCGTTCCACTCGTCGAGGCCCAGCGAGTGGTGGGCCTCGGTCCGCGGCAGCGCGCAGGCGGCGGCCGCCCCGGTGGCGGCCGCGGCCGGCCCCGCGACCAGGGAGGTGGCGGCGACCGCCAGCAGGGAGATCAGGCCGGCCGTCACAGCGCGCGGACTCGGCCTCACCACTCCTCCGGGTCCGTGCTGACGCGGCACATCTACCTCCGGGTGCGGGGTGCGGACGCCTGGGACCTTCAGCACCCTCCCGACCACCCTGTGGCGGTTCGGGCGTTACGTCCTGTTGAGCTGCCCCAGTCGGGTCAGTGGCCAGGACACGTACCTCCTTCACGGACAGTCACAATCGATCACCGATGCAACCGGAGAGAACAGAGCCGCGCAGAAACGATCAGGTGTGGGCAAACCGGATCTGCGCGCGAATGGCCCATGCATATCGGGCGCGCAGCACGGAACGGTCGGGGCGCTGGAACGGCCGAGCCGCCAGCCTCTATGCTTCACCTCGCTTTCCTCCGCGATTTCCGCCCCTGACAACGGCGCTCCACGCGGCGGGCCAGTCCGACCAGACCTGTCCGGGACAGAACTGCATGGCGGGAGCGAACGGTGAGCGCAACCTCCGATGGGGCGAGGCCCCCGGCAGGCACAGCGGCCTCTTCCCCACGACCACCGGTCACGGAGCGTCATGAGTCATGGCCCGCCGAGGGGACCGGGGCCGAGCGCACCGGGGAGACGGCGGTGTCCGAGCCGCACGACTACCGGGCCGCCTTCCTCGCCGCCACCCTCCCGATGGCCGTCGTCGACCACGAGGGCCTGATCGTCACCGCGAACGAGGCCCTCGCCACCCTGGTCGGCATCACCGGGCCCGCGCTCACCGCGCAGTCCGCCTCCGATCTGGTCGACCTGGCGGCGGACGGCCGCACCTGGCACGCCTACCGCGAGGTGCTGCACGGCAGACGCTCCCGCTTCCGTTGCACCCGCCGGCTCAAGCACCCCGACGGGCGCTCCCTGTGGGCCGAGATCACCGTCGTACCGATGCCGGGCGCCCATGCGCCGGAGCCCGGCGCCGCGCCCGGCCAGGTGCTGCTCTCGGTCGCGGACGTCAGCGACCGGCGCGAGCTGCAGAAGCGGCTGCGCCACCTGCAGATGCACGATCCGGTGACCCGGCTGCCCAACCGCACCCTGTTCTTCGAGCGGCTCTCGGCCGTCCTGGAGACCCCGCCCTTCCAGGACGACACCCGTCCCGAACGCGGCCGGATCGGGCTCTGCTACCTCGACCTGGACGGCTTCAAGGCCGTCAACGACACCCTGGGGCACCGGATCGGGGACCGGCTGCTCGCCGCCGTCGCCGCCCGGCTCACCGACTGCGCCGAGCAGGAGGGCCCGCACCCCAGCGGCGCCCCGCTGGTGGCTCGTCTGGGCGGGGACGAGTTCGCGATCCTGGTCGAGGAGTCCACGGGCACCCGGCAGCTGACCGAGCTCGCCCGCACCGTGCTCGCCGCGCTCCAGAAGCCCTTCGACCTGGCCGGGCAGCGGCTCTCCGTCTCGGCGTCGATCGGCGTGGTGGAGCGGCCCGTGGCGGGCACCTCGGCCACCGGTCTCATGCAGGCGGCCGACACGACGCTGTACTGGGCCAAGGCGGACGGCAAGTCCCGCTGGACCCTCTTCGACCCGGAGCGCAACGCGCACCGGATGACACGTCAGGCGCTCTCGTCCAACCTCCGCCCGGCCGTGGAGCGCGGCGAGTTCACCATCGAGTACCAGCCGCTGGTCGGCATGGCCGACGGGGTCGTGCGCGGGGTGGAGGCGCTGGTGCGCTGGAACCACCCGCAGTTCGGCATGCTCTCGCCCAACCGGTTCGTCGCGATCGCGGAGGAGGACGGCTCGATCGTGCAGCTGGGCCGCTGGGTGCTGCGGGCGGCGTGCCGTCAGGCCCGGCGCTGGCAGCTCGACCACCCGGCCGAGCCGCCGCTGTTCATCAGCGTCAACGTCGCGGTCCGCCAGGTCTGGGACTCCGATCTGGTGACCGATGTGGCGGAGATCCTCGCGGAGACCGGCCTGGCCCCGGCGCTGCTGCAGCTGGAGCTGACCGAGTCCGCGGTGATGGGTTCGGCGGGCCGCCCGCTCCAGTCCCTCCAGGCGCTCAGCGACATGGGCGTCCGCATCGCCATCGACGACTTCGGCACCGGTTACTCCAACCTCGCCTACCTGAGCCGCCTGCCGGTCTCCGTACTGAAGCTGGACGGCGCCTTCGTGCGCGGCTTCCGGTACGAGGACGGCACGCATCCCAGCCCCGCCGACGAGACGATCGTCGAGGCGATGGTCCAGCTGGCCCACCGGCTGGGCCTGACCGTCACGGCGGAGTGCGTGGAGACGGCCGGCCAGGCGGAGCGGCTGCGCCGGATCGGCTGCGACACCGGGCAGGGCTGGCTCTACTCGCGCGCGGTCGCCCCGGAACGCATCGCCGAACTGCTGGGCGCCCGCGCGCTGGAGGCCTGAGGCGCCGGACGCGCGCCGGAGGCCTGGGACGGCGGGCCCGGCGCTCAGCCCCCGTCCGGGTCCGGCCGCAGCTCCAGACAGCTGCGCACGAAGTCCCGTACCGCGGCGGGGACCACGGGCGTACGGGGCCAGGCGACTCCCACCCGGGACGGGCTGACCCCGCTGACCTGGCGGTAGACCACGTCGGGGCGCTGGTAGAAACGCGCCGTGGCCTGCGGGGTGAGGCTGACGCCGTCGCCGTTGGCGATCGCGTTCAGCCACTCGTCGGGGTTGTGCGCGACGGCCCCGACCGTCACCGGCCGCCCGCCCCGCTCGTCCGATGCCAGCCAGTACTCGCGCCACCGGCCCGAGGCCTGCGGGGTGGCGACGAACGGCTCGTCGAAGAGGTCCGCGAACGCGATCACCTCCTGACCGGCCAGCCGGTGGCCGGCGGGCAGGGCCACCCACCGGTCCTCGGTGATCAGCACCTCGACGTCCAGCGCCTCCTCGCCGGGGAACGGCAGCCGCAGCAGCGCGGCATCGGCGTCCCCGGACGCGAGACCCGCCGTCGGGTCGTCCCAGGGGGTCTGGTGCAGCTGGACCCGCCAGCCCGGCCGCCGCCGGACGAAGTCCGCGATGATCCGCTGCGTCAGCTCGTTGGCCCCGCTGGCGACGAAGCCGACCCGCAGCACCCGGTCCGCGCGGCCGGCGGCGCTCTTGACCGTACGGAGGGCGGAGTCCCAGGAGTCGAGCACGGCGGGGACCGACGCCGCGAGCGCCGCCCCCGCATCGGTGAGTGCCATACCGGCCCTGGACCGGGTGAACAGCGTGGCGCCGAGCAGCGTTTCGAGCTGCTTGATCTGTTTGGTCAGGGCGGGCTGCGAGATGAACAGCCGCTCGGCCGACCGGGTCAGATGGCCCTCCTCGGCGACGACGGCGAAGGAGCGGAGCAGCCTGGTGTCGACATCCATGCCCCCAGGTTATGGAAGCGGGTATTGGACCGGCCGGGCGGTGCGGGCCGAAGCTCGTATCCGTAACCACCGCGCCGCACCGGGAAGTTGGCAGCGGATCGCCGGGCACCTGGCTGATCAGCGCCTTCCGGGCGGGCGACGCGGCCGGCAACGCACGACACGACCTGGCGGCCGGCACCAGTCCTGCGAACCGCTGAGAGGCTCCCGATGACCACCGTCACCTCACCGCCGTCCGAGGACACCCGGACCGCCACCACTGGCCCCGGGGCCGCCGCGCTCGGGCTGCGCGGTCTGCTGATCCTGATCACCCTGTGCGGGGCCACGTTCATGACCGGTCTCGACTACTCGATCATCACCATCGCCCTGCCGGAGATCGGGCGGGATCTCGGCTTCGCCTCCACGGGCGGCCTGCAGTGGGTGGCCACCGCCTGTCTGCTGCCCACCGCCGGGCTGCTGCCGCTCTTCGGCCGGCTCTCCGACCTGGTCGGCCGGCGCAGGCTCTTCGTCCTGGGCGCCGCGCTGTTCACCGCTCTCTCGCTGCTGGCCGCCGCCGCCACCGGACCGGCACTGCTGATCACCGCACGGGCCGGACAGGGCATCGCCGCCGCGATGATCGGACCGACCGCGCTCGCCCTGATGACCGCCTCGTTTCCCGAAGGACCGCAGCGCACCGAGGCGCTGGGGATCAACGGAGCACTGCTCTCGCTCGGCTTCGTGACCGGCACCATCGGCGGCGGGCTCATCACCAGCGGACTCGACTGGCGCTGGACGATGCTGCTGCTGGTACTGATCGGCTCGGCCGTCCTCGTCGGCGCGCTGACCGTGCTCCCCGCATCCGCCGACACCCGCCGCGCGGGCCGTCTCGACGTGCCGGGCGCCCTGCTCTCCGGCGGGGGCCTCTTCGCCCTGGTGTACGCCATCTCGACCGGCGCCGACGCCGGCTGGACGAGTGCGCCGACGCTGACCGCGCTGACCGCCGCGGTGGCGCTGCTCGCGGCCTTCCTCGTCACGGAGTCCCGGCACAGCGCGCCGCTGGTCCCGCTCGGGCTGCTGGGCCGCCGCACGGTCAAGTGGAGCGCGCTGGTCGGGCTGATCACCTTCTCCATGTGCGGCGGCGCGACGCTGCTGCTGAGCCTGTACATGCAGGACGTACTCGGCTGGTCGCCGCTGGCCACCGGCTTCGGCTTCCTCGCCGAGGGTGTGGCCGCGCTGGTCGCCGGCACGCTGGCCTCCCGGGTGATCGCGGCCCGGGGCACGACGGCCACGATGGTGACCGGCCTGCTGGTCCAGGCGGTGGGCACGGGTGCGATGGTCCTGCTGCCGGCCCACGGCAGCCTTCCGCTGCTGCTAATCACGTCGGGACTGATGGGATTCGGTCATGTCCTCGCGGTGGTCGCGTTCATCTCGACGCTGACCTCGGGGCTGCGGGACGACGAGCAGGGCGTGGCGGGCAGCCTCGCCCAGATGCCGCAGTTCGTGGGCGCCATCGGTGTCGCGGGGCTGGCCGCCGTCGCCGGCTCGGGCACCACGCTGCTGGCCGGTCTGCACGCGGCGCTGCTGGTGGCCGGCGGCACACTGCTGGCCGGGGTGCTGGTCGCGGCGGTGTTCCTGCGCCGCGGGCCGCGGAGCTGAGCGGATGACCGGGACACGGACCCGGCCACGGGAACGGGAACGGACACGCCGAAGCCGGTCCGGCCCCTCCTCGCGAACGCGAGAGGGGGCGGACCGGCTTCTTCGGTGCGGCTCGGGTCAGGCTCCCGGCAGCCCGTACGCGTCCGCGATCAGCCCGTAGCTGCGCAGCCGGGCTTCGCCGCCGTGGGCGTTGGCGGTGATCATCAGCTCGTCGGCGCCGGTGCGCTTGGCCAGGTCGTCGAGGCCGGTGCGGACCTCGTCCGGGGTGCCGTGGACGATGTTGACGAGCCAGCTGTCGACGAACTCGCGCTCCATCGGGGTGAAGGCGTACGCCTCCGCCTCCTCGGGCGTCGGGACGAGGCCGGGGCGGCCGGAGCGCAGCCGGAGCATCGACAGGGCGCCGGTCAGCACCTGGCGGCGGGCCTCGCGTTCGTCCTCGGCGGCCAGGGCCGCGACGCCGATCAGGGCGTACGGGGCGTCCAGCACCGCGGACGGCCTGAAGGACTCCCGGTACAGCTCCAGGGCCGGGATGGTGTTCTGGGCCGAGAAGTGGTGGGCGAAGGCGAAGGGCAGGCCGAGCATGCCGGCCAGCCGGGCGCTGAAGCCGGAGGAGCCGAGCAGCCACAGGGGCGGGCGCCCCGGGGACTGGACGCCGCCCTCGGCGGTGGCCTGGACGGGGCCGGGGACCGCGTGGATGCGGGCGTAGGGGTGGCCGTCGGGGAAGTCGTCGTCCAGGAAGCGGGTCAGCTCGGCCAGCTGCTGCGGGAAGTCATCCGCACCCTCGTTCAGCCGTTCCGTGCGGCGCAGGGCGGCGGCGGTGGCGCCGTCGGTGCCGGGGGCGCGGCCGAGGCCGAGGTCGACGCGGCCGGGGGCCATGGCCTCCAGGGTGCCGAACTGCTCGGCGATGACGAGCGGGGCGTGGTTGGGCAGCATGACACCGCCGGAGCCGAGCCGGATGCGCTCGGTGTGGGCGGCGGTGTGGGCCAGGATCACGGCCGGCGAGGAGGAGGCGACGCCGGGCATCGAGTGGTGTTCCGCGACCCAGTAGCGGTGGAAGCCGCGCCGCTCGGCGAGCTGCGCGATCTCGACCCCGGTGCGCAGGGCCTGGCTCGCGGTGCCGCCCTGGCCCACGGTCACCAGATCGAGCACGGAGAGCGGAACGGGTGCCGTTCCCTCCGCCTTGCCACGGATCTCGTCGCCTCGAATCTCGTCCACGTCCTGACCTCTCCGATGGTGCTCGTATGTCCCTCGTACGTCCGGAGAGAACAAACAGGAGGATGACTCCGTTTATTCCGGGACCCGGTTGCCCCGGGCCCGCTGTTATTCCTGGGTCCCGCCGGGGCCCCCGCCGTGCGCGTACGAGCGGCCGCTCCCCCAGATCCGCCGGGCCTGCGGTTCGGCCGGGGCGGGCGGCGCCTCGCGGGACGCGAAGAGCGTGCCCAGCCGCGCGCCCCAGGCGGGGCGGTCGGCGAGGCGCAGGGCCTCCCGGACGGCGACCTGGTTCGCGGTGAGGACGGGCTTGCCGAGCAGCTCCTCCAGTTCCGCGAGGTGGCTGACCGTGTGCAGGGCGGTGTCCGGCAGCAGTACCGCGTCCGCGTCCGGGCGGTCCGCGGCGGTGGCCAGCTCCTTGATCCGGTCCGGTCCCCACTCCGCGGCCTCGGCGGCACTGGCGGCACCGGCCGCGTGGGTGGCGAGCACCTCGATGCCCTCCTCCTCCAGGAACGCGGTGAAGCGCGCGGCGATCTCCTCGGGGTACGTCGCGGCCACGGCGACCCGGGCGGCGCCCAGCTTCCGTACCGCGTGGACGTAGCCGATGGAGGTGCTGGAGACGGGTACGCCCAGCGCCCGGGCCACGCCCGCGGCCTGGTCGCGGGCGCCCTGCGGGCCGTACAGGAAGCTGCCGGCGTCGCAGGCCCAGACGACGGACTCGACCCCGGAGCGCTGCAGCTCCTCGGCGCCGGCCGCGAGCCGCCCGGGGGTGCCCAGGGCCCGCAGGGCGTCCTCGCGGTAGGCGTCGTCGGGGCTCTCGGTGTGGTTGATGACGAGTCTGATGGTGCTGTCGAGCAGGATTTCCATCCGCGGGAAGTCGTCCGCGGCGAAATGGCCCGGGTAGAGGAATCCGACGGTCGTCATGTCCACCCTTCCTGTGTGCCGGCTGCTGTCCGGCTGCCTTGCGACTGCCGTCCGGCTGTCTTCTGGAGCTCCCCCGTCTCCGTTCAAGTATTCCCCCATCCGCCCCGGTCATCGCCCCGACCTGTTGACGGGGCCCGGGGCGGCTGCGAGCGTGGGGACGGAGCCCGCCCAGGGCCTCTCGGCCGACGCGGGAGGAATCGTCCCCCATGCCGGAGCCCGTGCTGCTCGTACTGGACGCCGATCCACCGCCCCGGCTCGGCCGGCTGGCCGGACGGGTCCGGGTACGGCACGCCGACGCGGCCGGACTGGCCGCACAGCTCCCCCACGCCGACGTCCTGCTGGTCTGGGACTTCACCTCCGACGCGGTGCGGGAGGCCTGGCCGGGTGACGGGCCGCGACCGGCCTGGGTGCACACGGCGAGCGCGGGCGTGGACCGGCTGCTCTGCCCGGAGCTGGCGGACAGCGACACCGTGGTGACCAACGCGCGGGGCGTCTTCGAGCAGCCGATCGCCGAGTACGTGGCGGGGCTGGTGCTGGCGTTCGCGAAGGACCTGCCCGAGACCCTGGAGCTCCAGCGCGCGCGGCGGTGGCGGCACCGCGAGAGCGTTCCGGTCGCGGGCTCACGTGCCGTGGTCGTCGGCGCCGGGCCGGTCGGGCGGGCGATCACCCGGCTGCTGATGGCGCTGGGCGTCGAGGTGGCGCTGGTGGGCCGCACGGCCCGGCGCACGATCCACGGGGCGGAGGATCTGGACCCGCTGGCGGCGCGGGCCGACTGGGTGATCTGCGCGGCGCCGCTGACCCCTCGGACGCACGGGATGTTCGACAGCCGGTTCTTCGGGCTGATGCAGCCGTCGGCCCGGTTCATCAACGTGGGGCGCGGCCCGATGGTCGTCGAGGACGATCTGGTGGACGCGCTGCGCAGGCGGTGGATCGCCGGTGCGGCGCTCGACGTCTTCGCGACGGAACCCCTCGGCCCGCAGAGCCCGCTGTGGGACGTGCCCGGTCTGGTCGTGTCGCCCCACATGAGCGGCGACACGGTGGGCTGGCGGGACCGGCTGGGCGAACAGTTCGTCACGATGTACGAACTGCGCTCCGCCGGGCAGCCGTTGCCGAACGTGGTGGACAAAAGCCTCGGATACATCCCCGGAACGGATCTCGACGGGTGACCCCAACCCGGCCCGTTCAATGCCGACTTCATCACCCCATTGCGGACATCTGCTGATAACACCCCGTCATCCGTCGCATCCCGCAAGGAAGTACACCCTGCACACATCTCGTCGCGCTCCGCCCAACTTCGGACACGGGAAGGTCACCCTCCGGCCACCGTTCGGTTACATGCGATCTCCTGCTGCATAGACGTACGGGAGCGGGCAGGCGTTCACCCTGTCCGGACTGTTCGACCTTCCAGGAGACTGCGAACCATGGCTGATTTCCCGAACCTGTCCCGCCGGGGCTTTCTCAACCGATCGGCAGCCGTGGGCGGTCTGCTCGTCGTCCCCGGCCTGCTCACCGCTTGCAGCAAGACCGGCGCCGACTCCGCGGACGGCGAGGGAGCCCTCGACAAGCTCCGCAAGCAGGGCTTCGTCCGGGTGGCGTACGCCGACGAGGCCCCGTACGGCTACATGGAGGGCAAGGAGCTCAAGGGCGAGGCGCCCACCCTGCACCGGGAGATCTTCAAGGCCCTGGGTGTCGACGAGCTGCGTCCCACTCTCTCCGAGTGGGACGGACTGATCCCCGGTCTGCAGGCCAGCAAGTACGACGTGGTCAGCGCCGGCATGGCGATCACCCCGGAGCGCTGCGCCAACGCGCTTTTCTCGGAGCCCGAGTTCATCTCGCCGACCGCGATGATGGTGAAGAAGGGCAACCCGAAGAAGATCACCGACCTGGCCTCCGCGAAGGCGGCCGGGATCACCATCGGCGTGATGGCGGGTGCGGTCGAGGGCTCGTACGCCGAGGGCGCGGGCATATCCAAGGACAAGATCAAGACCCTGCAGAAGCCGCAGGACGGCGCGGACGCGGTCAAGGGCGGCCGGGTCGACGCGTTTCTGCTCACCGGCATCTCGCTGCGCTGGCTCGCCAAGACCAACGCGGGCACCGAGGTCACCGACGCCTTCCTGCCGGAGCTCAAGGGGAAGAAGCAGTACAGCCCCGGCGGCGCGGTCTTCCGCAAGGGCAACGAGGAGCTGCGGGACGCCTTCAACCGCGAGCTGAAGAAGATCGTCGCGGACAAGTCACGCTATGTGGAGCTGCTGCGGGACTACGGCTTCGGGGCCTCCGAGCTGCCGCCGACGACGCTGAAGACGGCCGATCTGTGCAAGGGCTGACAGGGACGGAACCCACCGCATGAGTGATTTCTTCTCCGCCTTCATGGACGACCTCCCACAGGTGCGCTCGGGCCTGTGGGTGACGCTGGAGGCCACCGTCTTCGGCGCACTGCTGGCCCTGCTGCTGTCGTTCGTCCTCGGCCTGATGTCGATGAGCCGGCTGCTGCTGTCGCGCGGTGTCTCCCGCGTGGTCGTGGAGTTCTTCCGCGGCACCTCGCTGTACGTCCAGCTGTTCTGGTTCTACTACGCGATGCCGTCGCTGACCGGGTACGAGTTGTCCCCGCTGTTCTGCGGTGTCCTCGCCTTCGGCCTCAACTACGGTGCGTACGGCGCCGAGGTGGTGCGCGGGGCGATCAACTCCGTGCCGCGCGCCCAGTACGAGGCGACGATCGCGCTCAACATGACGCCGCTGCACCGGATGCGCAAGGTGATCCTGCCGCAGGCGTGGGTACAGATGCTCCCCTCCCTCACCAACCTACTGATCCAGCTGCTCAAGTGCACGCCGCTGCTGTGGCTCATCTCGGCGGCCGACCTGATGACCGCCATCGAGAAGCTGCGCAGCCGCACCGGTGAGACCCTCACCGCGTACGTGACGCTGCTGGCCTGCTACTTCGTGCTGGCCTATGCGATGACCCTGCTGATGAACCTGCTGGAGCGGTCCGCCAAACGGCGCCTCGGCCTGGAGACCGGCGGGGGCAGCCTGTTCAAGTCCCGCAGCGCCGTGACCGCCGCAGCCGCCGGAGGTGCCCGGTGAACGAGGGATTCAAGTGGGACGCCGTCGGCGAGGCCCTGCCCCTGCTCCTCCAGGGGTTCAAGATCACTCTGCTGGCCACCCTGCTGGGCACGGTGGTCGCCGCGGTGCTCGGGCTGGTGATCGCGGTCGCCGGACGGGCCCCGAGCCGGCTGGTGACCGTGCCGGTGAAGGTGGTGATGGAGTTCATCCGTTCCACCCCGCTGCTGATCCAGCTCGTCGGCGCCGCCACCGTGTTCAGCTCGGTGGAGCCGCTGTACATCGGCATCGTGGTGCTGGGCATCCACTACGCCACGTACACCTCCGAGGTGTACCGCGCCGGGATCGACAGCGTGCCGAAGGGCCAGTGGGAGGCATGCCGGGCGCTGTCCATGTCGTCCCGGCGGACCTGGCAGGCCGTGATCCTGCCGCAGGCGGTGCGCAACGTGCTGCCCGCCCTCGGGAACTACGCGATCCTGATGTTCAAGGAGACCCCGTTCCTCGCCGTGATCACGGTTCAGGAGATGGTCTTCAAAGCCCGTGAGTACGGGGCCGAGCACTTCGTGTACACCGAGGTGTTCACGCTCGCCGGCCTGATCTTCCTGGTCGCGAGCTACCCGACCTCACTGCTGATGAGAAAGCTGGAGAAGCGCCTTGGCCACTGAACCTCTCCCCCTGCAGAAGACCGCGGCCACGGCCCCCGAGGACGTCGTGCCGGTCTCCACCTCCAAGGACACCGGGCATCCGCTGGTCCGCTTCGACAAGGTGGTCAAGCAGTACGGCGACCATGTCGTCCTCGATCAGCTGGACTTCACGGTCGAGCGCGGCGAGCACGTCACCCTGATCGGGCCCAGCGGTTCGGGCAAGACCACGATCCTGCGGCTGCTGATGACGCTGGAAAAGGTCAGTGACGGCGTGATCCGGATCAACGGCGATCCGCTGACGCACATGACGGCGGCGGACGGTTCACTGAAGCCGGCCTCCGAGAAGCACCTGCGCGAGGCGCGGAAGAAGATCGGGATGGTCTTCCAGCAGTTCAACCTCTTCCCGAACATGAAGGTGCTGCAGAACATCACCGAGGCGCCGGTCAACGTCCTGGGCATGGACCGCGACAAGGCGGAGACCCGGGCCCGGGAGCTGCTCGACCTGGTCGGGCTCTCCGCGAAGGTCGACGCCCACCCCTCCCAGCTCTCCGGCGGCCAGCAGCAGCGGGTCGCGATCGCGCGGGCGCTGGCGATGGAGCCGGAGATCCTGCTCCTGGACGAGGTGACGTCGGCGCTCGACCCGGAGCTGGTGGCCGGTGTCCTGGAACTGCTGAGCGACATCGCGCGCAACACCGACATCACCATGCTCTGTGTGACCCACGAGATGAACTTCGCCCGGGACGTCTCGGAGAAGGTGCTGATGTTCGACGCCGGACGGGTCGTGGAGTCCGGTTCGCCGGAAAAAATCTTCACGGATCCAGAGCACGAACGCACGCGCGAATTCCTCAACGCGGTGCTGTGACCTCGGCATCCGTCGTTCGCCATTGACTCTGGCATATGCCAAGCGAGTGCGCCCCAGTTCGCAGCGCCGGGGCGCACCGCCGAGTCGTCAACACCAGCCCCTGAACAGGGCTTTGGCGGCTATCGTGAGGGCAGAGCTTGCGGTCACAACCTGGTAGGGGGAAACCGTGGCGTTGAAGCCCGAACCGACCGCGCCGTTCCATTCGGTGCAGTACGCCCTTCGTGTTCTCGAAACCGTCTCCAAACACGGCAACGGTGTGACGGACACCCAGATCGCCCGGGAGACGGGGCTGCCCGTCGGGCACCTCGCCTCCCTGCTGCTGATGCTGCGCCGCGAGGGGTACGTCGAGCAGATCGCCGACGGCGCGTACGTGATCGGCGCCTCGCTGCTGCTGCTCGGCTCCGGCGCGGCCCGCAGACAGGCCGTGGAGGTCCGGCTCCAGCAGGCCCTGGTGCAGCTGCGCGACTCGGTCGGCGCGGCGGTCTACATAAGCCGGTACGTGGACGGCGAGATCCGGGTCACCCAGTACGCGGACGGGCCGCGCACCCCGGCGGTCAACGAGTGGGTGGACTTCCGGTCCGCGGCGCACGCCTCGGCGATCGGCAAGTGCCTGCTGACCCAGCTGGACCAGAACGGCCGCCGCGACCACATCTCGCGGCACAAGACCGCACGGCTGACCTCGCGGACGATCACCAGCGAGCAGGTCCTCTTCTCCAAGCTGGACAGCCAGCCCGCGACGGTCCCGGTGCTCGACCTCCAGGAGTACGCGGTCGGCACGGTGTGCGCGGCGGTGCCGCTGACCGCCGGGGCGTCGGCGGGATGCCTGGCGCTCTCGCTGCCCGTCGAGGACGCGCACCGGCTGCGCGAGGCGGCGGACACCCTGAACCGGCGCGCGGCACCGGTGCTGCTGTCCCTGGCCCTCTAGTGCCGCGGCAGCCAAGGTCCGCCCCGTCGCGACGCCCGGCACGCACTCTCGGCGTGCCGGCCGAAAACCCAAGTACATCCAGTACAAGGGCTTCCGGCCGGCACGCCGAGAGCACGCACCTGACGCCGCTCCTTGACGGGCAAACCTTGACTGACGCGGCACTAGGTTCCGTCCGGCGGATCAGGTGACTGCCGGATTTCCGGCTCGTTGTGTCTGGCATGGGGCGGGGTGCGCGGGCACCACCGTGAGTGAGACGGCGGTGCGCTTCGCGCTGCACCGGGGTATTCGGGTGATCGCCACAGCCGGGCCGACCCGGGCCACCGCCCTGGAAGAGATCGGCGCCCAGGTGACCGCCTACGGCGAGGGCATGGCCGAACGCGTCAGCGCCCTGGCCCCGGGCCCCGTGGACCGCGCTCTGGACACCACGCCGGCCGGGGGCCGGATCGACCGCGCCGACCAGCCCAGTCCGGCCGGCGGCTCGCTACCGACCCTGATCGGACTGACCGGGGATCCCGACCGTGTCCTCACTGTCTCGGACTTCGCCGCCGCAGCCGAGCTGGGCGTCCGGATCACCACCGAGATCCGCTACGACCAGATGAACGAGTTCGCCAGGCTCGCCGGCGAAGGCATCCTGGCCGTACCGGTCGCCCGCACCTACACCCTCGACCAGATCCAGGAAGCGGCCAAGCTCAGCCAGTCCCGCCGCCCCGGCGGCAAGCTCATGCTCGTCCTGTGATCACCTTGCCGGCCTGGTCGGGCGAAAGGAGCCCACCCACTCCGATGATCACGCGGTGACCGCACCCGTTGCCGACCAGGGTCCCTGCAAGATCGCGAAATCACACTGGAGTACCAGGCCTGTCCGGCTGGGGGCCTGCGGCCCGGGTCCGCCGGGGGTTGTCATTCGCACCCCTGAGGACCAGGTATTATTTTCGTGTCAGCAGGCGCCGCTAGCTCAGTTGGTTAGAGCAGCTGACTCTTAATCAGCGGGTCCGGGGTTCGAGTCCCTGGCGGCGCACAGACAACGCACGAGGCGGTCTCCGTTCAACGGGGCCGCCTCGTGCGTTTCCGGCGTGCTCCGAGCCCGCCTGTGGACATCTCCTCGGCACAAGATCCGTACTTTCCGTAGTAGCGGACAGGCTCTGTCCGCTATCTCCGCCATCGTGACGTACGCACCGGTCATGTACAGCAGCTCACGGAAGCGGGTCACCATGCGGAAGCGGAAGCCTGAGAACACCACGACCGTCCTCGACAGCCGCGCTCTCAACCGCGCCACCCTCGCCCGTCAGCACCTGCTCACCCGCAGCGACGCGTCCGTGCCCGAGGCGGTGGCCCACCTGTGCGGGCTGCAGGCGCAGGAGCCCCAAGCGCCCTTCACCGGGCTGTGGTCCCGGCTGGCCGGGTTCAGGCCGGAACAGCTGGACGACGCGCTGACCGGCCGCGCGGTGGTGCGCACCCACCTGATGCGCCGCACCGTCCACCTCATCTCCCGCGACGACGCCCTCGCCTGGCGGGCCCGCCACGACGCCATGCTGCGCGGGCGGATGCTGGGCACCTACCGGAGCGAGCTGGCCGGGATCGACCTGGAGGAGCTCGCCGCCGCCGGCCGCGCCGTGATGGCCGACCGGCAGCCCCGCACCATGGCCGAAATCGTTCAGGAGGTTCAGGACCGCTGGCCCGGCCCACCGCGCCGCGTCCTGGGCGAACTGCTCGTCGCCGCGCTCCTCCCGATGGCCCAGCTCCCGCCCCGGGGCCTGTGGCACCGGACCTCCGGGGTGCGCAACCTGCCGCTGGCCGCCTGGCTGGAGCAGGACATCGCCCCGCTGCCGGCCGGGGACACCGGGGACGGCGACCCCGTGGGGCAGCAGCTGCTGCGCCGCTACCTCGCCGCCCACGGGCCCGCCGCGAGCGCGGACCTGCGTGCCTGGTGCGGCCTCGCCGGCCTGCCCGCCGCCGTCAAGGCCATCCGGGAGGAGCTCGTCGCCTTCCGGGACGAGCGCGGCCGCGAGCTGCTCGACCTGCCGGACGCGCCCCGGCCCGACCCCGACACCCCGGCCCCCGTCCGCTTCCTGCCCGCCTTCGACAACGCGATCCTCGGGTACCACGACCGCAGCCGCATCATCGACGCCCCTCACCTCGGCCTGTCCGTCGCGGGCCACCGCGCGGTCCTCGTCGACGGCCGCGTCGCCGCCACCTGGTCCGTGCGCGAGCACCGGCTCCACATCAGCCCGTTCCGCGCCCTCACCACTCAGGAGCGGGAGGCGGTCCACGCCGAGGCGCAGGACCTGTCCGTCTTCCTGGACGAGGGCATCGAGCAGGTACGGCTCGACACCGCCGGCTGACGAGCGCGGCGCGACCGCCAGCCCCACCGATCAGCCCCACCGATCCCGCCCAACCGGCTTCCTCCGAGGCCGGTTTCGTGCTGCCCACGACGATGTACAAATGTTTTACACATCCGTACTAGACAAGCGTTTCATACGCTTGTACATTTCCTGGCATGACAACACCTCCGAGCACCACCACGGCACCCGGCGAGCGCGCCGGCCGCAAGGAGTGGACCGCTTTCGTGGTCCTGCTGCTCCCCCTCCTGCTCGTCTCGATGGACGTCTCCGTCCTCTTCTTCGCGATCCCCTCCATCGACCGGGACCTCGCGCCCAGCGCCACCCAGCAGCTCTGGATCTTCGACGTCTACGGCTTCGCGCTCTCCGGCCTGCTCATCACGATGGGCTCGCTCGGCGACCGGATCGGCCGCCGCAAGCTGCTGATGATCGGCGCCCTCGCCTTCAGCACGGCCTCGGTGGGCGCCGCCTACGCCAGCACCCCGGAGATGCTCATCGCGGCCCGCGCCCTGCTGGGCATCGGTGGTGCGACGCTGATGCCGTCGACGATGGGCCTGGTGCGGAACATGTTCCGCGACGCCGGGCAGCGCAGCCGGGCCGTCGGCATCTGGTCCGGGGCCATGGCGGGCGGGATCGCGCTGGGCTCGGTGCTCAGCGGCGTCATGCTGGAGCACTTCTGGTGGGGCTCGGTCTTCCTGATCAACGTGCCGGCGATGGTGCTGCTGCTGATCCTGGTCCCGGTGCTGGTCCCGGAGTTCAAGGACCCGAAGCCGGGCCGCTTCGACTTCCTCAGCGTGCCGCTGTCGATGGGCTCGGTGCTGCCGGTCATCTACGGGATCAAGGAGACCGCCGCCCACGGCATGGACACACGTAACGCACTGCTCATCGTCGCCGGGCTCGTCATCGGCTGGTTCTTCGTCCGCCGGCAGCGCGGCCGCGACGACGCGATGATCAGCCGGGAGCTGTTCCGGGGCCGAGGCTTCGCCGCCGGGATCGGCCTGAACGCGCTGGCTTCCTTCGCGATGATGGGTTCCGCCTTCTTCACCACCCAGTACCTCCAGTCGGTGCTCGGCATGAGCACGATGGAGGCCTCGCTGTGGAGCCTGGCCCCGTCGCTGGCGGTCGGCGCGGCCGCACCCACCGCCACGGCCGTCGCCCAGCGGGTCGAGCGGAGCCGGGTCATCTGCGCCGGCTTCGTCATCGCGGCGGCCGGCTTCGGCATCCTCGCCCTGTCCGGCACCGACTCCCTGTGGCTGCTGCTCGTCGGATCGGCCGTGATGAGCAGTGGCATCGTGACCGTCATGGCGCTCGTCTCGGACCTGGCGCTGTCCACCAGCCCTCCGGAGAAGGCGAGTTCGGCCGCCTCCCTGCTGGAGACCGGGCAGGAGTTCGGCGGAGCGATGGGGATGGCCCTCCTGGGCGCGGTGGCGACCGCGGTGTACGCCGCCCAGATGCCGGACTCCGCGCCGGACGTGGCCCGCAAGACGCTGCCGGGGGCGCTGTCCACCGGTGACGGTCCGCTGATCTCGCTCGGCCGGGAGGCCTTCGTGCACAGCATGAGTTACGCCTCGGCGGCGGGGGCGCTGCTCCTGCTGGCGGGGGCCGTCCTCGCGGTGACGCGGCTGCGGCAGTCGGTCCTCTCAGACCCCTCCGGCGTCCGATGACAGCAGTCCGGCCCGGCCGTGCTCCTCGAACTCAGCTGTGAGGGAGTTCAGTTGTTTCTCCCCGAACGGTACGTAGGCACCCTCCCGGTCCCGGCACCACACATCGGTCCCGGCCCGAAACCCTTCCAGGCGCAGCCCGACCCGGTGCACCTTGTTCGTCGCGGTCACGGGCATCGTGGGCACGATCCGTACGAACCGGGGCGCCATCTTGGTACCGAGGTCGGGCTGGTCGCGGAGGAAGGCGGCGAAGGCCACCGGATCGAACCGGGCCCCCTCGCGCAGCGCCAGCGCCGCCATGACCTGGTCCCCCGCGACCGGGTCGGGCACCGCGTAGACCGCCACGGCCGCCGCGTCCGCCCAGCGGGCGAGGATGTTCTCGATCATCGCGGCGGCCAGGTTCTCGCTGTCGACCCGGAGCCGGTCCTCGGTGCGGCCGGCGAAGTAGAGGAAGCCGTCGGGGTCGCGGAAGAAGAGGTCGCCGGTCCAGTACCAGCCGCCGCGCACCCGGGCGGCGTCCGCCTCCTCGTTGCGCCAGTAGCCCTCGAAGGGGGTCCGGCCCCGGTTGACGAGCTCCCCTATCGCGGCGGCGCCGTTGAGCAGCTTCCCGCCCTCGTCGAAGACCGCGGCGACCCGCTCCCGGCCGGTCGAGGGGTCGACGACCGCGAGATCGTCCCGGTCCGCGGCCCGGCCGATCGCGCCGGACGGGGTGTCCGGGGTCCGCTGGATCGCGGCGCCGCCCTCCGAGGAGCCGTAGCCCTCGACCAGCCGCACCCCGAACCGCTCCCGGAACCGGGCCGCGTCGACCGCGCCCGCCTCGGTGCCGAAGCCGATCCGCAGCGGGTGATCCCGGTCGTCGGGGCGCTCGGGGGTGGCCAGCAGGTACTGCACGGCGCGGCCGACATAGGTGAAGTAGGTGGCGCCGTGAGCGCGTACGTCGGCGAGGAAGGCGGATGCCGAGAAGCGGCGGCGCAGGGCCACGGCGGCTCCCCCGGCCAGTGCGGGTGCCCAGTCGGCGATCACCGCGTTGCCGTGGAACATCGGCATGCAGATGTAGTGGACGTCCTCGCGGCCGGTCCCGAAGTGCTCGACGAGCGACTGACCGGCCGCGGCGAGGCGCCCCTGGGTGCAGAGCGCGGCCTTGGGCGCACCGGTGGAGCCCGAGGTGAAGTAGAGCAGCATCCGGGTTCCGGGCCCGGGGCGGGCGATGACCGTGTCGCCCGGCTCGGCCCCGGCGTAGGGGGCGAGCAGCGCGGCGTACGCCTCGGTGTCGGTGACCAGCACCCGTACGCCCGGCAGTTCCAGGCCGTCGAGCAGCGGGAGGCGGGAGCGCTCGGTGATCAGCACCCGGCATTCGGTGTGCGTGATGTCGCGGGCCAGTTCGGCGCCGCGACGGGTGGGGTTGATGCCGGCGACGGCGGCCCCGGCCAGGGCCGCCGCGCTCAGCCAGAGCGGGAATTCCGGGGTGTTGTCGAGCAGCACCCCGAGGTGCGGTTCGCTGCCCGCCGGCAGCAGATCCGCCAGGAGCGCGGCCCGTGCGGCAGCGCCCGAGGCGACCTGATGATGACTGAGGACGGTGTCCTCATGTCTCAGTCCCGGCCGGTGGTCGCCCCATTGGCGCTGTACGAGCTCCGCGACGGTGCCTGCGCTCCTCATGGCGCCGCACGGTAACTGACTAAGCGTCAGAACTGAACATCGGAGCACGAGTAGAACGCGTTGGCCGTGTCCGCGATGTTCCAGACGCTCAGGATGATGTGCTTTCCGGTCTTCTGGGTGGGGATGGTGCCCTGCTGGGTCAGCGTGGCGGGCGGCTGCTGGTTGTTGTACGGCACCGTCATGAACGGCTGCGACTCCAGGTCGGAGCGCTTGAGCGGCTTGGTGGGGTCCCAGCCGTTCTTGGTGATGTAGTAGCGGAAGTCCGTGGTGGCGTGGCGGGCGGTGAACTGCCAGCGGAAGCTGAAGCCCTGCCCCGCGGTGACGTTGGTGGCGGGCCAGTTGCCGCCGCGCGGGTCGTCGAGCTGCGCGAACTCGCCGTGACCACCGGAACAGATCGCACCGTCGGCGGGGCCGGCCGCCGGGAAGCCCTTGGGGCCCTCGACGCTCTGCGGCTCCCACTGGATGTTGCCGCAGCCGGTCACCGTGCCGTTGGCACAGAGCTTCTGACGGCTGATGGGGTTGTCGGTGTAGCCGTGGCTGCTGGCACTGCTCGTCGCGAACATCGAGACGCCCGCCACCGCAAGGCCCACCAGGGCCGCACCTGTCTTCTTACGCATTGCTGACGCTCCTCGGATACGTGGGGGAGGTTCCATGAGCACTGCTGCGCGCGTGTCGTGCGGTCTAGACCAAGGCCTAGATTATTGACGGATCATGAACATGTCCAGACCAATGGGAGTCGGATTCCGGTTCACTCCGCACCGGCCTTCCGGACCGTTTCAGGCGCTGTCCCCACCACCGCGTCCGGTGTAGAAGGCAACGGTCAAGTCCTTCACCAGTGACTTCCGTTCGTAGTCGTCGAGCTCCACGAGACCCCGGGCGGTCAGCCGGCTGACGGTGTCGTCCACCGCGTCCACCACCGAAGTCAGCACGCTGTCGCGGTGTTTGGCGTCGATGGCCGCGATCCGGCGCCGCTGCATGGCCGCGGCCACCTCCGGCGCGTACTCGATCCCGGTCGGCTGCGCCGAGTACACCTCGATGCCGACCGGCTCGCAGTCCGCCTTCAGCATCCGGGTCAGCGCGTCCCCGACGGCCTCGGCGTTGCGCAGGGTGTGGGCGTCCTCGTGGAAGGCGTCGGCGGGGAGCTGGGACAGCACCCGGGCCATCGCCGCCTCGACCTGCTCCCGCAGGTACTCCTCGTGGTCCGCGATGCCCAGGGTCGCCCGCACGGTGTCCTCGACCCGCCACACGACGAGGACGACGACCCGCAGGGCCGTGCCGTTCGCGTCCACCGCGGGCAGCGGTTCACTGCGCCAGTGCCGCAGTCGTACGTCGACCCGGCGGCGCAGCAGCAGCGGGCTGACCCACATCAGCCCGGTGCGCCGCACACTGCCCCGGTACTGGCCGAAGAGGGTGAGCACCCAGGCGTACCCGACCCGGCCCCGGGTCAGCCCGCCGAGCGCGAAGAGCACCCCGGTCAGCAGCAGCGCGAGCGCCGCCCAGGCGCCGAGGCCGATGCCGTCGTAGGGGCGCGGGCCGAGCCCGAACCGGGACAGCACCCCGCCCGGCAGCGCACCCGCCCACCACAGGACCCCGCCCGCCGCGGCGAGTGCGCCGAGGGCGGCGAGCAGCGCGGCCCAGCCCGGCAGCGCGGGGCCGGGCCGTTCGTTCAGCCTCGGGTCCGCGACCGGCGCGGGCCTGGTGGAGGGCCGCACCTGCGGGGACCTGGGCACCGGCGGCCGCCGGACACCGGCCGGCTGCTCGCTCCCGGCCGCCCTGCGCACGACGGTGGCGGGCAGTGCGGCGGCGTCCGAGGCGGCCTCGGGGTCGTCGCGGAAGAGCAGGTGCACGGGGATGGAGGCGGTGCGCTCGTTGGCGATAACCGAGTGCCGGCGCCCGGTGTCCACCCGCACCTCGGTGCGCAGTTCGCCCGTGTCGCCGTCGCCGAAGGACAGCGAGAGGGAGGGCCCGAGGTCCCGGCGGGCCGGGGCGAGCCCGGGGCCGGGGAGGAACGGGCCCGCCGCCAGGGCCGGTTGCCCGGAGTCCTGCTGATCGCGTACGCCCCCGCGCGCGTCCTCGCGCGGCTCCGGACCTGCGGCCGCCCCGGAAGGCGGCGCCGGGGCCGCGCCCGGAACCGACACCGATGCCGAGGTCGCGCCGAAGGCGGAGCCCCCGCGTTCGCCCGCGCCGGGCGTCAGGTCGAGCACCAGGTCGACCACGGAGTCCGGCCCGGACCGCGCGACAGGACCGGTCCGGCCGTCCGCCCCCTCTCCCTCTCCCGCTCGCGGAGCCGGTTCCGGCGCCGGCCGGCCGCAGGGCCCGGCCCGGCCCGGCGTCCCGTCCGGCGCGGCCCACTCCCGCACCGGGAGCGCCCCGTACCTCTCCTCGCCGTGCTCCGGGCTGTCCGGGGCCCCGTTCTGTCCGTTCCGTCCGTTCTCCTGGTTCCCGGAGCTGTCCGACACCGTGGATCGCATTCCCGCCTCCGTCATGTGCGTCGTGTCACGCGAAGAGTCGCCGCCAGGTCTCCGGACCCGGATAGCCGTCGGCCTCCGCACCCCGCCAGCCCTGGGCCTTCTGGAAGGCCTCGGCATTGCGCCGGTCCGCCTCGGTCCACCGGGGTCCGGGGCCCGACAGGTAGTACTTGCCGTATCCCTTCTTCACCAACTGTTTCCCGAGCCTGTCGACATGGCTGTTGGACTGACCCGACCGGAAATAGCCCCGGCCGGGGAAGGCGGGCACCCCCTTCGAGCCGCCCTGGCCGCTTCCGCCCGCCGCGGGGATGTCATGGCCGGTACCGCTGGTCAGCAGGCGCCAGGTGTCGGGGCCCGGGATGCCGTCGGCCTCCTTGCCCTTCCAGCCCTGGGCCTTCTGGAACGCCTCGGTCGCCTGCCGGTCGGCGCTGCCCCAGGCGGGCCCGGGGCCGACCTCGTAGAAGCGCTTGCCGCCCCGGGCGACGAGCAGTCTGCCCAGCTGGGTGACGTAGGCGTTGTCGGCACCCGGGCCGAACTTCCCGGCCCCCGGGAACGTCGTCGTCGAGCCGCTGCCGCCGGTCCCGGTGCTGAGCCCCTTGTACCGGTAGGCGACGTAGCTGCCCGAGTTGGTCCAGTACGCCATGGGCGTCGTCTGCTTGCGCGTGTGCGGCGTGGTCTGCTCGTACGCCGTGTAATGGGTGTGGGTGTAGTCCGTCCAGCCGCCGAAGATCGTGACGTGCGAGCCCTTCGAGGGGTCGGCCGGGTTGTGGAAGAGCAGGATGTCGCCGGGCTGGAGATCCTCCCGGGCGATCCGCGTCCCGTACGAGGCGAGGCTGCCGGTCCACTCGTTGCCCGGCAGGTTCCAGGCCATCGACACATAGCCGGAACAGTCCTGCCGGTACCCGTCCGACCAGTACTTGCTCATGCTGTACGGGACCTGAGCGGTGATCCACTTCTTCGCGCGGTTGATGATGTCGGCCCGGCTGGTCTTGCGCAGCGTGGGCGTGTCCGTCTGCGAGGCGGGCGGGCCGGAGGCCCCCGCACCCTGCAACGGGCCGGGCCCGCCCTGCGGACTCTCCGGTCCGGGGTCGGCCGGATCGGCCGCGTCCCCCGGCTCGGCCAGGACCGCCTCCACCGGTACCGCCCCGGCGGCCGGGGCCGGGCCGGCCCCCGGTTCCGGGTCGGCCGGCAGGGCCGGATCGGTCACCGGGGCGGGGTCGGCCGCCGCCGTCGCCGCCTCCGCCAGACCGGCGCTCAGCACCACCCCGGCGGCGGTGACCAGCACCAGCGCGCGCCGCGCGCCGTGCGCGGCCGGATGTCCTCCCTGCCGCGTCGGCAGTGCCGAGGCCGCGGTTCGCCGTTGTACGGCACACCCCGCACAGGTGCAGTCGATGGCGGGCACGTACTCCTCGAAGGCCGGCACAGTCATGCGATTCCCTCCGCAGTTGTCAAGATCTTTGGGAGCATCTGTACGGGCGTCAGTGTCTCAACTCTCCTGACATATCGCATTTTGACGGATAGAAGAGAAAAAACGACCATCCGACAGGCCGGGACGGGCCGGAAATGGTCCGGAGCACCACCCCGGATCGGGTAGAGTTCTCCAGGTCAGCAGGCGCCGCTAGCTCAGTTGGTTAGAGCAGCTGACTCTTAATCAGCGGGTCCGGGGTTCGAGTCCCTGGCGGCGCACGCAAAGTCAAGGCCCCCTCACCACGCGTGAGGGGGCCTTGACTGCTTTCCGGCCCAGCCCCCGGCCCGTTCTCCGGCATCCCGCACAGGTGCCGCACAGCGAATTCTTTGCTCACGCACAGTCTGCCCACGCCCGACGCACAGTAACCAGTTGGTCACCGGGAGGCGCGGGCCCCCTTTGCGGGCACCCCAATTGCCTCCTGTTACGCCTCGGCGTCCTCTCGCCGCAGGGGCCCCTCAAATCGTGCGTATGAGCGGTTAATAGTCCGTTCCACCCTTGCGGTCACGAGCCGAACCGGCCAACCTGTCCGAGGTTCGCCGGTGCCAACCACACCGGCGAACCGGGCAGTTGGGGGCATTAGAGGGGGATGTTCCGGTTGTGTGCGATGCGAGGTGGGGGCCTCGCACATGAGCAAATGCCGAGCAGGCATCATGCAACCGAAGGGCGCCGTTCCGTGTCTCTGGAAGGGTGGCCCACCACTGAGCCGTCGGTCGCGTTCCAGGGGGGTACGCGGCAGGCGAAAGGAACGACCGACCACGCAGCCCCGCCTGCGTGCAGGGGGATGACCCATGACGTCGACGCCGCCAGGCGCCCGGCCGAACAACGACGACCCTTCCCGGACCACGGAGCTTCGGATACCCCCGAAGCTCCGGACCGGGGGCCACGGCCGGCGTCCGAAGAAGGCGCTGCCACGCTACGACTACGAGCACTACAGCCGGCTCGCCGGGCCACTGACCCAGCCCGATCCGGCCAAGCCGTACACCGTTCGCTACCGCTCGCTCCTCTCCCAGGAGCCGCACCGGATACGCGCGGCGCTCCTGCTGGGCGCCGCACCGCTCGTCTCGCTCGGCCTGTTCGCCTGGCTGATGCAGCCCGAGCACTGGACGCAGCGCGACCCGAACCTCAGAGACAACACGCTCCTGATCCTCGACATCGTGATGCTGGTGTCGATCGGCCTGATCGAGCTGTTCCGCACCCTGAACGTGCTGTCCAACGCGCACGCCACCCTGGTCGCGCGCGATCCGGTGCCGGTCGTGCCGGAGAACGGCACCAGGGTCGCCTTCCTCACCTCCTTCGTCCCGGGCAAGGAACCCCTGGAGATGGTGACGAAGACACTGGAGGCAGCCGTCCGCATCCGCCACCGCGGCCTGATGCACGTCTGGCTGCTCGACGAGGGCGACGACCCGGCCGTCAAGGAGGTCTGCCGGCGCCTCGGTGTGCACCACTTCTCCCGCAAGGGCGTGGCGCACTGGAACCAGGCCAAGGGCCCGCACCGGGCGAAGACCAAGCACGGCAACTACAACGCCTGGCTCGACGCGCACGGCGACCGTTACGACTTCTTCGCATCGGTCGACACCGACCACGTCCCGATGCCCAACTACCTGGAGCGGATGCTCGGCTACTTCCGCGACCCGGACGTCGGCTTCGTCATCGGCCCGCAGGTGTACGGCAACTACGACACCTTCGTCACCAAGGCCGCCGAGTCGCAGCAGTTCCTCTTCCACGCGCTGATCCAGCGCGCGGGCAACCGCTACGGTGCCCCGATGTTCGTCGGCACCAGCAACGCGGTGCGGATCTCGGCCCTCAAGCAGATCGGCGGCCTGTACGACTCGATCACCGAGGACATGGCGACCGGCTTCGAGATGCACCGCGCCCGCAACCCGCGCACCGGCCGCAAGTGGCGCTCGGTGTACACCCCGGACGTACTGGCCGTGGGCGAGGGCCCGACCGCGTGGACCGACTTCTTCACCCAGCAGCTGCGCTGGTCGCGCGGGACGTACGAGACGATCCTCAAGCAGTACTGGAAGGGCTTCTTCTCGATGCCCGCGGGCAAGCTCTTCAACTACACCATGATGATCATCTTCTACCCGATGTCCGCCATGAACTGGATCCTGGCGGCCCTCAGTTGCGCCCTGTTCCTGGGCATGGGCGCCTCGGGCGTGCAGATCGACCCGGTCGTCTGGATGATGCTGTACGGCAACGCCTCCGCGCTCCAGATCGGCCTGTACATCTGGAACCGCCGCCACAACGTCTCGCCGCACGAGCCCGAGGGCTCCGGCGGGCTGGCCGGCATGATGATGTCCGCGCTCTCCGCGCCCATCTACGCCCGCTCGCTGATGGACGCCGTGCTGCGCCGCAAGAGCTCGTTCGTGGTCACGCCCAAGGGCGACTCCTCCAGCCCGGACACCCTCTTCGGGACCTTCCGCATCCACCTCTTCTTCATCCTGGTCTTCGCCGGCTCGATCGTGGCCTCGTATCTCCTCGGGCACAGCCATCCCGCGATGCTCACCTGGGCCGCGCTGGCGCTGCTGATCACCTCGGCGCCGGTCTTCGGCTGGCGGTACACCGTGCGGGCGGAGAAGAAGAAGCGCCGCGCGGGGCCACCGCCACCGAGCGGCCCGCCCGCCGGGCAGCAGGACGCCCGGCAGGAGAACACCGGCTGGGCCGGGAACGAACAGACCATGCAGATCGCCCTTGGGGGACGTAAACCATGAAGTACCGTCCGAGCCGCCGTACCCGCCGCATGGCGATCAGTACGGCGGTCGTCCTCGCGCTCGCGGGAGCGAACGGGCCGTGGCTGTACCGCTTCAGCACCGAGCGCTACCACGACTACAAGATCAACCAAGCCGGGTACAAGGCCACCAACGGCCACTGGGACTTCCTGGACATCCCGTCCGAGTACAAGATCAACACGATTCACGCGGCGCTGCTGCACACCGGCAAGGTGCTGCTGGTCGCGGGCTCGGGCAACAACCAGAAGAACTTCGACGCGAAGAGCTTCCGTTCGGTGCTGTGGGACCCGAAGACCAACGGGTTCAAGAACATACCCACGCCCAAGGACATGTTCTGCGCCGGTCACACCCAGCTGCCGGACGGCAAGCTGCTCATAGCCGGCGGCACGAAGCAGTACGAGAAGCTCAAGGGCGACGTCACCAAGGCCGGCGGCCTGATGATCGTCCACAACGAGGACCCGGACAAGCCGATCACGCTTCCGGCGGGCACCAGATTCACCGGCAAGACCAACGGCAGGACCTTCGTCACCAAGGACCCCGTGCTGGTGGAGAAGGCCAAGAAGGTCTTCGACAAGAACACCGGCGCCTTCCTGCGCAACGACCCCGGGCTCGGCCGGATCTACGTCGAGGCGCAGAAGTCCGGTACGAAGTACGAGACGGGCACCGAGGACAACTACCGGATAGCCGGCCTGTCCGGCTCGGACACCCGCAACGTGTACGGGATCGCCCAGAAGCTCGCCCTGGACAAGAAGGACTTCCAGGGCATCCGGGAGGCCTTCGAGTTCGATCCGGTGGCGGAGAAGTACATCACCGTCGACCCGATGAACGAGGCCCGCTGGTACCCGACGCTGACCACGCTCAAGGACGGCAAGGTCCTCGCCATGTCCGGCCTGGACGAGATCGGCCAGATCGTGCCCGGCAAGGACGAGGTCTACGACCCGAAGACCAGGAAGTGGACGTACACCGGCATCGTCCGGAAGTTCCCCACCTATCCGGCGGTCTTCCTCCTCAACGACGGCAAGCTCTTCTACTCCGGCTCGAACGCGGGCTACGGCCCCGCCACCGTCGGCCGCGCGCCCGGTGTCTGGGACCTGGCGACGAACAAGTTCACCAAGATCCCCGGCCTGAGCGACCCGGATCAGATGGAGACCTCGGCGACCGTGCGGCTGCCCCCGGCCCAGGACGAGAAGTTCATGGTGATCGGCGGCGGCGGCGTCGGTGAGTCCGACAAGTCCAGCGAGAAGTCCCGGCTGGTCGACCTCCAGGACGCCGACCCGAAGTTCAAGGACGGCGCGTCCCTGGACGAGGGCACCCGCTATCCCAGCGCGTCCCTGCTCCCGGACGACTCCCTGCTGGTCACCGGCGGCTCCAACGACTACCGGGGCCGCGGCGCCTCCAACGTCCTCCAGGCGCGGCTCTATGACGCGAAGACGGACACGTACGAGCGGGTCGCGGACCCGGCGGTGGGCCGCAACTACCACTCGGGCTCGGTGCTCCTGCCCGACGGCCGGGTGATGATCTTCGGCTCGGACTCGCTCTACTCCGACAAGGCGAACACCCGGCCCGGCGTCTTCGAGCAGCGCATCGAGATCTACACCCCGCCCTACCTCTACCGCGACTCGCGGCCCGAACTGACCGCCGGGCCGAAGGAGATCAAGCGCGGCGGCACGGCGGTGTTCACCACCAACCAGGCGGCGGACATCAAGTCCGCGAAGCTGATGCGGCCGAGCGCGGTCACCCACGTCACGGACACGGACCAGCGCTCCGTGGCCCTGGACCTGAAGAAGACGGACGGCGAGATCTCGGTGACGGTGCCGAAGAACCGGGCGCTGGTGCCGTCCGGCTGGTACATGCTCTTCGTCACCGACGGCAAGGGCACGCCGTCCGAGGGGACGTGGGTCGAGGTGCCGTAGGGCCTACGCGGCAGCGGACGGGGGCTGACCGCCCCTATCCGGTGCCGCGGGCCAGGCCCAGCGCGTACTCGGGCCACCAGTCGCCGGCCTTCGGGCCGCCCCGGCAGTCGCCGTCGGACTCCCCCGGGCGCTTGATCCAGAGGTAGGCGTCGACCAGTTCGTCGCCCGTGGACGTCGTCGGTGTCTCGCCCAGGGCCCGTCCCGGCGGGTTGCACCAGGTCTTCGCGGGATCGCCGCCGGTGTACGGGCCGTTGCCGTTGCGGCTGGTGTCGATGACGAACGGCTTGCCGCCCACCTTCGCGGACAGCCGCTTGCCGAAGTCCTTGCTGACGTCGTTGGTCTGGAAGTTGGAGACGTTCACCGCGAAACCGTCGGCCCTGTCGATGCCCGCCTGGCGCAGGGGCTGGAAGAGCGCGTCCGGCGTGTGCCAGCCCGCGTTGCCCGCGTCCAGGTAGACCTTGGTGCCGGGCAGCTCCTTCAGCCTCTCCACCGCGCCCTTGAGCAGGTCGTAGCGCTCCTCGTGGAACTCCTGCGGGGTGCACCCGTCGACCAGGTGCAGCACCGCGTCCGGCTCCAGGATCACCGTGGCGCCCCGGTCGCCGATGCCCTTGGCGACGCCCTCCAGCCAGGCCCGGTAGGCGTCGCCGTCGGCGGCACCGCCCTTGGAGAACTGTCCGCAGTCGCGGTGCGGGATGTTGTAGAGGACCAGCAGCGCCTCGCGGTCGGCCTTCGCCGCGGCCTCCGTGAAGCCCTTGGCCTCGGCCTCCGGACTGTCCGGGCCGATCCACTCGCCGACCGGCTGCCCCGCGATCTTCCGGACCAGACCGGCGTCCTTCGCGTTGCCGTCCCCGGTGTACCGGGCGACCTGCCGGGCGGCGTTCCCGTCGGGGTTGACCCAGTACGGGTCGGTGCCCTTGGGCTGCTGCCCGATGGCCGCGGGGTTCTTCCCGCCGGAACCCCCCTCGTCCCCGCCGTCACCGGAAGACGAACATCCGGCGAGCAGCAGCACCGCGCCGAGCACGGCCGCACCCGCTCCCCGCATACCGAACCGGCCGTTGTGGCTGGCGTACATCCACTCCCCCTCGGGTGCGACGGCGGTGCACTGTCGCATCGCCGCCCATCCTGGCACAGCGCCTGGCAGCGCCCCGGCCCCTCACCACATCACCGACGAGCCGTTACGGCGGGTTCACCACGCTCTGCCCGACTTGGCCGGGCGCGGAGAGTGACTGGTTATCGACGTACCGTCAGAAAGCAGGTGGGCTTGTCGAGTTCGGCGTCCTACAGTGGGCGTGCGGCGGACGTGGACGCCACCGACCTCCCGTGTCCGCGCCGGGCCACTCCCGCGGCCCGCGCCCCGCGGTCGAGGACCGGCCCGGCCGGCGCCCGGAACACCGGGCGGCCGGCCGGGCCGTGTACACCCGGGGCCGAGGCCGGGCACCGCCCCCGCTACGCCGGCTCCCTGGCCGCCTGCCCGGTCTCGTCGGCCGCCTTCTCCGCGGCCTTCTCCGCCGACTCCTCGCCGGTCAGATACGCCGAGACGACCACGTTCGCGGTGTACGAGTGCGAGGCGCGGTCGTACGTGCCGCCGCAGGTGATCAGCCGGAGCTCGGCCCGGCCGTCCTTGCGGGGCCCGTACGCCTTCTGGGCGTTGAAGCGGGCCCGGGTGAAGACCTGGACGTCGTCGATGGTGAACTCCGCGACGGTGCCGTCGGTCCGGGTCACCTCGACCTTGGCGCCGGGGCGGGCCGCGCTGAGCCCGTAGAAGACGGCCGGCTTGGTCTCGGTGTCGACGTGGCCGACGAACAGCGCCGGCCCCTTGGCGCCGGGCTCGGTGCCGCTGCCGTACCAGCCGACGGTCTGGGGCGTGTCGAAGGACGGCGGTTCGATCGCCCCGTCCCCGTCCAGGCCCCGGGACACGACGGGGGCCCGGATGCCGATCGACGGAATCTCCACGCTCCGCGGCGTCACGCCCTCGATCGGGTCGTGCGCGGGGGGCAGCGGCACGCCGAGCGGGCGTCCGACCGCGGCGACGTCCCCGGTGGTCGGGGCGGAGCCGATGCCGGAGCCGTCGGTGATGCCTCGGCCCCAGAGCCACAGGCCCAGCAGCAGTACGGCCCAGGCCACTCCGGTGAGCAGCCTGCCGTGCCCCGTCGAGCGGTCCGAGGACGACATGTCAGTCGACGGCCGGGCGGCGGCGGCGCGCGCTGCGGAAGGCGACCGCCACGGCGGCCACGGCGGCCAGGGCGAGGCCGACCAACGCGTGGACGGTGCCGGGGCCCTCCTGCCGGGCGGCCTGGTCGGCGAGTACGGCGGTGCCGCCGCCACCCGCGCGGACGGGGGCGACCGGCATGGGCCGGTTGCGGTGGACGACGGTGACGACGCCGGACACCTTGGTGTGCCGGTCGTCCTTGCACACCACCTGGATGTCGTAGTCGCCGGGCTCGGCGTCGGAGCGGATCCGGGCCTCCGCGAAGAGCGTCCGGTCGTCACCGGGCGAGAAGCGCGCCTCGGAGACGAAGGCATCGGAGTTCCCCTTGGCCTCCTTGCCCTTGCAGCCGCCGACCTCCAGGTCGACCTCGCCGCCCGGAGCGATGGAGGACGGGGAGACCGAGAGGGTGGCCCGGGACCGCGAGTCCTGGTCGTGGTCCGAACCGGAATTGGCCAGTGCGACGGAAGCGGGCATCAGGGTCGCCGCAGCCGCTGCGGCGGCACAGAACGTGAGGGGTATTGAACGCATCGTGAACCTCCTTATGGAAGGTTCACGCGTGCGGCGTGTTTCCGCATCCGCAGAGGCCCGGGTACTGGGCCGGTGGAGTGGGCGGGGAGACGGCGCCGGAGCGCCGCTCCCCCGCCCGTGATCAGCCCAGGTCGACGAGGTTCACCAGGTCGGCGATGGAGTCGACCACGGTGGACGGCCGGAACGGGTACCTGTCGATGTCCGCGACCGTGGTGAGCCCGGTGAGCACCAGGAACGTCTGCATGCCCGCCTCCAGGCCGGCCAGCACGTCGGTGTCCATCCGGTCGCCGATCATGGCGCTGGACTCGGAGTGGGCGCCGATCGCGTTGAGCCCGGTGCGCATCATCAGCGGGTTGGGCTTGCCCGCGAAGTACGGGGCCTTGCCGGTCGCCTTGGTGATGAGGGCGGCGACGGACCCGGTGGCGGGCAGCGGGCCCTCGGCGGACGGGCCGGTCTCGTCCGGGTTGGTGCAGATGAAGCGGGCGCCGCCGTTGATCAGCCGGATCGCCTTGGTGAGCGCCTCGAAGGAGTACGTACGGGTCTCCCCGAGCACCACGTAGTCGGGCTCGTGGTCGGTGAGGACGTAGCCGATGTCGTGCAGTGCGGTGGTCAGCCCGGCCTCACCGATGACGTACGCCGTGCCGCCGGGCCGCTGGTCGTCCAGGAACTGGGCGGTGGCCAGCGCGGAGGTCCAGATGTTCTCGACGGGCACGTCGAGGCCCATCCGGTTGAGCCGGGCGTGCAGGTCGCGCGCGGTGTAGATGGAGTTGTTGGTGAGGACCAGGAAGGGCAGCCCGGACTCCCGCAGCCGCTTGATGAAGGCGTCGGCGCCGGGGATCGGGGTCCCCTCGTGGATGAGGACTCCGTCCATGTCGGTGAGCCAGGACGAGATCGGCTTGCGCTCTGCCATGCGGGACTCCTGATGTGCCGTACGCCGGGTGCGGGACGCCGGCGGCACCGCGTTGTGCAGCGCCGGCGTACCCGATTTTAGGGGGTCCTTCCACAGCGGTCCGGCCGCGGCGGTGGATCAGCCGGACGTGATCCTCACACCGTCGACCGCCCAGAACCAGTTGTTGCCCCCTGTGTACCGGAATCGGACCTGGGCGGTGGAGACTCCGGCCGGGACCTGGAGGGCGAGCGACTCGCTCCTGGAGACGGTGTCCGAGGTGTATGTCTTCACGGGGACGGGTGCGGCGCCGTCGTAGGAGACGAGGACCTCGCCCTTCTGCGGGGCCTCCTGGCGGTAGTGGGTGGTGTAGGCGAGGGTGGCGGTGCGGCCGCCGGTGACCGGCCAGGCGGGGCTGATCAGGGTGGAGTCGAAGGTGCCGGTGTAGCTCTTGTCGACCCATTCGTCGCCGTCGGCGACCGCGAAGACGTTCCGGGCCCGGACGTTGTTCTCGCGCCACTGGCCGCGTTCGGCGGCGGTCCAGAACTCGTCGGTGGTGAAGGTCCAGCCGCGCCATTCGGTGACGCCGCCGGTGCCCATCGCGCTGTTGTCGATCGTCCACCCGGCGGGCGGGGTGTGGGTGAAGCCGAGGACCGAGGCTCCGATGCCCGTCTCGTCGGCCCGGGTCCGCAGCTTCGGGCGCAGTGCGTCGAAGGCGTCGGGGGACGGCTGCTGGAGCGGCCGCCCGTCTAGCCCCCAGGCCGGGTCGACGGCTATGCCGAGGTGGGCGAGGGCGGAGACCGCGACGTCGGGCATCTTGATGTCGTAGCGGGTCGAGCCCGCGGTGATGGCGCCGCCGCTCGCGATGAGGAAGGTCTGCCGTTCGGCCGCGCTCGCCCCGCCGTGGCCGCCGGCGTCGGTGTGCCCGTGGTCGGCGGTGATCATGATGAGCCAGTCCTCGGAGCCATAGCCGGCCCGGCCCTTCACCGCCGCGACGAGTTGGCCGACCTGGGTGTCGACGCCGTGGATCGCGTCCAGGTACTGGGTGCTGGCGGCGCCGTAGCTGTGGCCCGCGTGGTCGACGTTGTCGAGGTGGACGAAGACCGCGTCCCGGTTGCCGCCGGCGAGTTCGGCGGCGGCCCGGCTGGTGGTGCCGGTGTCGTACTCGGCGTCCGGGGTGGAGACGCGGGTGTCGACCTTCGCGGAGAAGATCGTGTCGGTGACCGGGTTCCAGGAGGCGACGGCGTACGTGGAGAGCGCGGGCTTGGCCGTCTCGATCCGGGTGAGGAAGTCGGGGTAGCGCGCGAAGTCGTTGCCGGTGAAGGCGTTGTCCTTGACGTGGTGTTTGTCGGGCCAGACGCCCGTGATGATCGTGGACCAGCCGGGGCCGGACAGGGTGGGTGCCATCGGGTCGGCGTAGAGCGGGCTGACGGAGGTGAGGCCGGCCGCCATCAGTGCGTCGAGGTGGGGTGCGTCGGCATCCTTGATCCTGTTCAGCAGGGCTCCGTCCAGGCCGATGACCAGGACCTTGGGGGTGCGGGCCGCGGCGCGGGCGGTCGCCGCGGTGACGAGCGGCGCTGCGGCGGCGATGGCGGCCGCGCTCATGAGGAGCGTGCGGCGGGACATGGCTGAGCTCACGGGAATCCTCCGTCGAAGTGATGGGGGCACACGGGAAGGCGTTCAACTCCCCGCCGGAGTGCGCGGAGTTGAACCTGGGTCCAGACCCGTTATCTTTTCGCGATAATCCGCCGGAGGTCCAGACCCCCGGAGTGAACCGTCCGGGAACGGTCAGCTGCCGGTGGCCGACTTCCACGCGTCCACGTACGAGTCGAGGTTGGCCGCGATGTCCGACCAGTCCGGCTCGAAGACCTCGACCCCCGCCATCAGCTTCGTCAGCGCGACCGCGTTGGCGTCGGCCGCCTCGATGTCCTTGCGGGCGGAGAAGCCGCCGCCGACCGCGCTGACGTCCTTCTGGGCCCGCTCGGCGAGCATGAAGTCGAGCAGCTTCTTGCCGTTGGCACTGTGCGGGGCCTTGCTGACCAGTCCGGCGGCGTAGGGAAGGGCGAAGGTGGTGGGCTTTGAACCGGCCTTCGCGGGGAACCAGATGCCGAGGTTCGGCATGTCCTTGGACTGGGCGTAGTTCATCTGGACGTCGCCGTTGGCGGCCAGCAGTTCGCCCTTGTCGACCTTGGGCGCGAGCTTGCCGGTGGAGGCGGACGGGCCGACGTTGTTGGCCTGGAGCTTCTTCAGGTAGGCCATCGCCTGCTCCTTGCCGCCGAAGTCGTGCATGGCCTTGATGAGTACGGCGGTGCCGTCACCGGCGACTCCGGGGGTGGAGTACTGGACCTTCTCCTTGTACTTCCCGTCCAGCAGGTCCTCCCAGGTGGCGGGCGGGGTCTTCAGCTCCTTCGTGTTGCGGATGAAGCCGAAGTAGTTGTTGACGACGGAGGTCCACTTGGCGTCGGCCGCCTTGTCGGCGCTCTCCACCTGGTCGGAACCGGCCGGTTCGTAGGCCTGGAGGAGGCCCTTGGAGTCGGCCTGCTGGATGAACGGCGGGAGGGTGATCAGTACGTCGGCCTGGGTGTTGGTCTTCTCGCGGACGGCGCGCTGCACCATCTCGCCGGAGCCGCCCTCCACGTACTCGACCTTGATGCCGGTCTTCTTCTCGAAGTCCTTGAAGACCTTGTCGTACCAGCCGTCGCCGTTCTCGCCCTTGAGGCCGTCGGCGCTGTAGACGGTGACGGTCTTCTCGTCGGACGCGGCCGACGAGCCGCCGCAGGCGGACAGCGAGGCGGTGAGGGCGAGCGCGATGGCGCCGGCGGCTGTCGGCTTGAGGTGCTTCTTGCGCATGGGAGTCGTATCTCCTGGAAGAGGTGTCAGACGGGGGAGGTCAGCGGTAGGAGGCTCTGGTGCGGATGCGGGAGACCGCGAACAGCACGAGCAGCGTCGTCGCCATCAGGACCACGGCGACGGCGGCGCCGGTGAAGAGCGAGCCCCGGTCGGTGGCCGCGAAGATCTGCACCGGAAGGGGTGTCCAGTCCGGCGGGTAGAGCATCATCGTGGCGCTCAGCTCGCCCATGGACAGGGCGAAGCAGAGCCCGGCGGCCGCCGTGAGGGACGGCAGCAGGAGCGGCAGCCTGATGCGCCACAGGACGTATCCGGGGCGGGCGCCGAGACTGGCGGCCGCCTGTTCGTACATCGGGTCGAGACGTACTGTCGCGGCCGAAACCGACGCATAGGCGAACGCCGTGACAAGAACGGTGTGCGCCAGGATCACGATCCAGCGCGTGCCGTTGAGCAGCATCGGCGGCTTGCTGAAGGCGACGAGCACGGCGAGCCCGACGACGACGGACGGGACGGCGACCGGCAGCATGAACAGCGCGTCCAGGAACCGCTTCCCGCGCCGCCCGAGCGAGGCCGCGGCGAGCGCCGCCCAGGAGCCGACGATCAGCGCGAGGAGGCTCGCGGTGACGGCGGTGACCAGGCTGGTGGTGAGGGCCTGGAGGGAGTCGCCCGCGGTGGCCGCGTCGTAGTGCTCCAGGGTCGGCCCGGAGGGGAGGGCGCCGGACCAGTTCGTGGCGAACGAGGCGGCGAGCACGACCAGCAGGGGCACCGCGAACAGCGGGACGAACAGCAGCAGGAAGACGGCCCGGACAGCCCATTTCCCGGTACGGCTATGCACCAGCACGGCGGCTCACCACCCGGTACAGGCTGTAGAGGCCGACGGAGATCGCGATGTTGACGACGGCCACGACGCAGGCGGCCGGGTAGTCGGACTCCAGGATCGCCTTGCTGTAGACGAGCATCGGCAGGGTGGTGACGCCCTTCGCGCCGGTGAACAGCACGATGCCGAACTCGTTGAGGCACATCACCAGGACGAGGCTGCCGCCCGCCGCGAGCGCCGGGAGCGCCTCGGGGAGGATCACCTGCCGCACGATGCGAGCCGGTCCGGCGCCCAGCGAGGACGCCACCTCCAGTTGCGCGGTGTCGAGCTGGGAGAACGCGGCGAGCAGCGGGCGCATCACGAACGGGGTGAAGTAGGTGATCTCGGCGAGCAGGACACCCCACGGGGTGGTGAGGAAGTGGAAGGGCCCCTCGGCCGCCCCGGTGGCCCCGGTCCACAGGCCGTTGGCCATCCCGGCGTTGCCGTAGATGAACAGCAGGGCCAGCGTGATCAGGAAGGACGGGAAGGACAGGAAGACGTCGACGAACCGGGCGACGGCCCTGCCGCCGGGGAACGGTACGAAGGCGATGACCATCGCGAGGACGAATCCGAGCACGAGGCAGCCGGCCGTCGCGCCGGCCGCGAGCCAGACGGTGGTGGTGAGCGCCGAGCGGAAGGACGCGGAGGCGAAGACCTCGGTGTACGGGGCGGTGGAGGTACCGCCCTCGTCGGGGCTGAAGGACTGCTGGACGACGAGGAGCAGCGGGTAGAGGAAGACGACGGCGAGCACGGCGACGGGGGGCAGGGCCCAGAGGTTCCGGCCCGTCCGGCGTCCGGAGGCGGCGCCCCTGCCGGAGACGGCCGGCCTGATGTCCCCGGTGACGGCACTAGCCATGGGAGGCCCCCGCCCCGGCGGACACGCCATGTGACGCCCCCGCCCCGGCGGGCAGCAGCACCGCGTCCTCGGCGGCGAAGTGCAGCGTCGCCGTGTCCCCCAGTACGGGCGTCTCCCGCAGCTCACGGACGTCCGCCTTGATGCGGTGCCCGTCGACATCGACGTACAGCCGGTGGGTGGAGCCGCGCCACTGGACCTCGGAGATCGTGCCGGTCAGCGCGTTGGGCCCGGCACCGAGCCCGACCAGGTGCGGCCGGACGCAGAGCGTGGCGGTGACGCCCCCGGCCACCTGGCCGGTCGGTACGGCGAGTGCGTGCCCGGCGAAGTCCACCGTGTCGGCGGGCCCGGCGACGGTGACCGGCAGCAGGTTGGCGTTGCCGACGAACGAGGCGGTGAACTCGGTGCGCGGGCGCCGGTAGAGCTCCTGCGGGGTGTCGCAGTCCCGCAGCCGGGCCCGGTCCATGACGGCGATCCGGTCCGCGAGGGTGAGCGCCTCGACCTGGTCGTGGGTGACGTACAGGATGGAGACGTCGGGCAGTTCCCGGTGCAGCCTGGCCAGTTCGGTGAGCATCCCGGAGCGCAGCTGGGCGTCGAGCGCGGAGAGCGGTTCGTCGAGCAGCAGGACGCCGGGGCGGATGGCCAGCGCGCGGGCGATGGCGACGCGTTGCTGCTGGCCGCCGGAGAGCTCGCGCGGGTAGCGGCGGGCGAAGGCGGCCATGCCGACGAGTTCGAGCGCCTCGGCGACCCGGCCCGGTATCCCGGCCCTGTCGGCCTTCTGCGCCTTCAGGCCGAAGGCCACGTTGTCCTGGACCCGCAGGTGCGGGAAGAGGGCGTAGCTCTGGACGACCATGCCGATGCCGCGCTTGTGCGGCGGCAGGGCGGTGACGTCGCGGTCGCCGATGAAGACCCGTCCGGAGGCGGGCCGGACGAATCCGGCGACGGCGCGCAGGGCGGTCGTCTTGCCGGATCCGGAGGGCCCGAGCAGAGCCATGACCTCGCCGGGTTCCACGGTGAGATCGAGCCCGTCCAGGACGGTGTTCCCGCCGTAGGCGACGCTGACCCGGTCGAACCTGATGCCGCTGCGGACGGCCGGGGCCCCGCCCGTCATGCCTCGGCCCGCGCGATCAGGGCGGGCAGTTCGGCGACGGAGCCCAGCACGTGGGTGGCGCCGCTGCGGGTGAGCCGGTCCTTGTCGTGAGCACCGGTGAGGACGCCCGCGACGATCCCGGCCCCGGAGCGCACGCCGCTGAGCATGTCGTACGAGGTGTCCCCCGCGACGACGGTCCGGCGGACGTCGTCCACCGCGCCGGTGCGCAGGAGTGCGGCCAGGACCATGTCCGGGTAGGGGCGGCCCCGGCCGCCCGCGTCGGCGGGGCAGAGGGTCAGTTCGACGAGGTCCTGCCAGCCGAGCGCGGTGAGGATCGCGTCCTGGGTGGTGCGGGCGAACCCGGTGGACAGGACGACGGTGCGGCCCTCGGCCCGGAGCTGCTCGATGGCCTCGCGGGCGCCCGGGACGGGGGCGATGAGGCCGCCGTCGACCAGTTGTCCGTACGCCTCCTCGAAGGCGGTGTTGGCCCGCTGGGCGAGGGCCTCTCCGTCGAAGAGGTGGCGGAATACGGTGATCTTGGACTCGCCCATGGTGGCGCGGACGTAGTCGAGCTTCTCGGCGTGGCCGGCGGTGCCGGGCCGTACGCCGAGGTGTCCGGCGGCGGCGGAGAAGGCCCGCTCGACGAGGCCGCCGTCGGCGACGGTGGTGCCGGCCATGTCGAGGACGATCAGGTTGTGGGTGTTGTCCGTGGTCAACTTCTTCACCAGCCCAGTTCGTTGGCGGTCGTCTCGGCGATTGCGGGCGAGCAGGTCATGCCTCGGCCGCCTGGTCCGGTGACCAGCCAGACGCCGTCGCGCACCTGCTGGCGGTGGACGACGCGGCCGGTGTCGGTGCACTGGGCGTAGACCCCGGCCCAGCGGTGGCGGATGCGTGGCAGCGGGCGGCCGAGGAGGGTTTCGACGACGCCGGCCAGGTGCTCGTACGGCTCCTCGACGGTGTCGAAGGAGAAGGGGTGCTCGTACTCGTGGGTGTCGCCGATGGTCAGTCCGCCGTCTCGGCGCTGCACCATCAGGAGCTGCATCCGGTGTTCCGAGGCGGTGGCGGCCTGCGGCTGCCCGGCGTTGAGGGCGTCGAGCGCCTCGCCCCGGTAGGCGGGGTAGTAGCGGAAGCTGTCGGCGTCCGCGACGGACGTGGTGAGCTTCTCCCCGAGCGCGTCGGTCTGCATCATCTGAAGGCGGACCCGGCGCACCGGCAGGTCGGGCCCGGCCAGTTCGCGGACGAGCCCGCCGAGCCAGGCGCCGGTGGCCAGGACGACGGCGTCGCCCGTGTGCACGTCGCCGTGGTCGTCGCGGACGGACGCGGCGCCGACCACCTCGCGCACCTCGCGGCCGCCGAGGTAGGTGTACCGGCCGGAGGCCAGCAGCTCCCGCTTCAGGGCAAGTTGGGCGATGCGTGGCTCCACGGCCGCGTCCCGCTCGCACCACAGGGCCGCGCGGAAGCCGCCGCGCAGCGCCGGGTTGACCGCTCGGGCCTCGGCGGCGGTGAGCAGCTTGTAGCCGCGGGCCGCCGCGTCGGGGCGGGCGACGGCCGATTCGGCGACCGCGATCTCCCGTTCGGTCCGCAGCGGGGTGAGCGAACCGCAGGCGCGGAAGCTCAGGTCCGGCACCCGCTCGCCGATGGACTCCCACAGCTCACGGGCGCGGAGTGCGGTCTCCAGCTCCTCGCCACCGGCCCGGCCGCTGACCCATATCTGTCCGAAATTTCGGAGTGACGCTCCGCGTGCCTCGCTCTCGCGCTCGATCTGTACGACCTCGTGGCCGCGGTTCACTGCGTGCCAGGCGTGCATGGTTCCCACCACGCCGGCTCCTACGACGATGACTCTCACGAGGGCAACGCTCCTCGGGACGGGTGACCCGCACGGATCGGTACGGCAACGGGAGGGTGAACTGGACCCCAAACCTGGACTAGACCCGTTGCGCTTCCGTAACCGGAGCTCGCCCGCGCGAGTCCGGTTACGGGCCACCTGGACCGAGGGGGTCAGGCGGGCTGCGGGGCCCGTGGGACCGCCGGCGCGACGGCGGCCCCACGGGTCTCACGCAACACCAGCAGGCCGTTGACCACCATCAGCGTCGCGGTCAGGCAGTGGATGCCGAACGCGATGGCCACGGAGCCGTGGTGGGCCAGCACGGTGGCCATGTCGCCGTACGCGGCGAAGGCCTCCACCAGCAGTGCCCAGCCCAGCGCCCGGCGGTGGCCCGTCAGCAGCAGGATGCCCAGGACCAGCGCCAGGACGATGTCCCGGATCCCCTTGACGATCAGGAAGCCGCCACCGTCGCCGGACGGCCAGCTCGGCAGGCCGAACGTCGGCGCCGTCGCCGCCGGGCTCAGGACGAACTCCGTCCCGAACCAGAGGATGAAGAGGATGAAGGCGGCGGCCAGGACGGTGTTGATCTTCTTCAGCGACATCGTTCGTCTCCCTGGGAGTCGTGGTGAGCCGGGCAAGCCGTGAGCCGTACGGCTCAGACGTCGATCTGCTCGAAGATGTGCGGGTACGACACGACGCCGTCGGGGAACCCGGCCGCCATGCGCTGGAACTCCGGGTTGCCGAAAGCCCTGGCGAGCGCCTCGGTCGACTCCCAGGCCGCGATGTTCATCAGCAGCCGGCTGCCCGCCGTCCCCCTGTGCATCCGCAGGGACACGAATCCCGGCTGAGCCGCCATGAACTCCGCCTGCCGCCGGAAGCGGTCCAGGAACGCCTCGGTGCCGTCCTCCGGGACGAGGAAGGTATTGGCCAGGACGATGGGCCCGGTCGCCTCCTTGAACTGCGCGAACAACGGCGTACTCGGGTCAAGGCTCTGCAGCTCGGTCATCTTCGATACTTCCTCTCGCTGTCGGTTCTCCCGCGGCACCGCGGTCGCCATCGGCCCACGCTTCGAGTCAACGCTTGTTGGCAAACGCTTGTTGGCAAACATAGAGTCGCGCTTCTGTACTGTCAACACGTGTTGGCATATGTTTGTCGGCATGACCGGCACCACGGAGAACCAGCAGGCCGCACGGCGTTCCGACGCCACCCGCGCCGCGATCCTCGCCGCGGCCCGTGAGCGGTTCGCGGCGGACGGCTACGAGAAGGCGACCATCCGGGCCATCGCGCGCGACGCGAAGATCGACCCGTCGATGGTGATGCGCTACTACGGCAACAAGGCGGGTCTGTTCGCGGAGGCCGTCGCGATCGACCCCGGGCTGCCGGACCTGCCCGTCGAACCGGGCGAGACGATCGGCCGCACCCTGGTGCGCCACTTCCTCACCCTGTGGGAGGAGAACGGAGAGCTCACCGCGCTGCTGCGGGTCGGCGCCACCGACCCGGCCGCCGCCGAACGCATGCAGAGCGTGCTGCGCGAGCAGCTGATCCCGATGGCACGCCGGCTGGGCCCCGAGCCGGACCAGGCGCCGTCGCGGGCGGCCCTGTGCTCCTCGACCATGCTGGGGCTCGCGCTGACGCGCTACGTGCTGCGGTTCCCGGCGAGCATGGCGCTCGACCCCGAGGAGATCGTGGACTGGCTCGGACCCACGATCCAGCGGTATCTCACCGCACCCACTCCCTGAAGGACGCCTGGTCCGGCGCGGTGGGGTGAACCGCGCCGGCGCCCCGTCGGTCCCGGGGCCGGCAACGACCGGCTCAGCCGCGGCCGCTCAGGTGGGCGGTGAACGAGAACCGGTCACCCCGGAACAGGGTCCGCACCCGCTCCAGCGGCCGCCCGCCCGCGTCCCGCGAGACCCGGTGGATCAGCAGCATGGGCAGCGCGGGCGGCGTACCGATGAGCAGCGCCTCGCGCGGGGTGGCCAGCACGGTCTCGATGCGCTCGTCCGCGTCGCCGAAGGAGATCCCGAGCCGGTCGCGCAGATAGGCGTAGAACGAGGAGTCGGGGTCGAACTCCCCCGCCAGGTCCGGCGCCCGGGCCACGCTGACGTACGTGCTCTCCAGGCCGACCCGGTCGTCGTCGGCGAGCAGCACCCGCTCCAGGTGCCAGACCGGCTCCCCCCGCTCGGCCCCGATCTCGGCGGCGAGCGCCTCGGGGCAGGGGAAGCGTTCCAGCCCGATGAGATGACGCCCCGGGGTGCGCCCCTGCCTGCGTACGCCCTCCGTGTAGCTGGCGAGGGAGAGCGGCTGCTCCAGCTTGGGGCCCGCGACCACCGTGCCGCGGCCCTGCCGGGCGAGGCGCCCCTCCAGGAGCAGTTCGCGCAGCGCCTGGCGCACGGTCTCGCGCGACACCTCGTAGCGCAGGGCGAGGTCCCGTTCCGGCGGGAGCATGCCGCCCTCGCCCAACTCCTCGATGAGGACGGAGACATGGGCCTTCACGGCGTAGTACTTGGGAATACGGCCGTGCTCCGGGATGCCGGAGCGGATCGGTGCGCCAGGTGCCTGGTCGTGCGGGTAGTCCACGGCCCGATGGTGGCAGACGGACATGAACACGGGTGGACGCCCCGGTGCGCGGTCGGCCGGAAATCAGCGGCGCGCGCGGCGGGTCGGATGGGAGGCCGGCGGCGCACGACGCGTCCCTCCGGACGTCAACGGCGGGCGCGGCGCGTCCGGCGGGACCAGACCACCACGGCTCCGCCGCCGATCAGGAAGCCCGAGACGGTCAGGACCGGCCGGGGCAGCGGCACGGGGATGCCGGTCCTCGCCAGCTCCGGGAGCCCGGCCGGATCCCGGCCCGGTGCGACGGGGCGCGGGGTTCCGGTGGCCCTGCCGCTGGGCCGGGCGCCGTCGGAGAGGCGGCCCGGCCGCTCGGCCGTGCCGTCGCTCTCCCGGCCGGTGCCGTCGCTCTCCCGGCCGGTGCCGTCGCTCTCCCGGCCGGTGCCGTCGCTCTCCCGGCCGGTGCCGTCGCTCTCGCGGCCGGTGCCTCCGGTCTCGTGGCCCTTGCCGACCTCGCCGGTGCCCATCTCGTTCTCCTTGCCGGTCCCGTCACCGTCCAGGCGTGCCCCGCCGTCGTCCTCGACCACGGTGAACAGATAGTCCTCGGACTCGCCGACCCACTCCCCGTCGCTGCCCTTCGGCGCCGTACCGCTGTCGCTCCTGCCTGTGCCGCCCACCGGGTGCTTGCGCTGGACGATCGCGGCGTTGGCGGTGATCCGGCCGGGGCTGGTGTCGGAGGTGAACGCGAGCCTGACCTGGACGGTGACCGTACGTCCCGCGGGCACGGTGAAGCCCGCGAAGGCCTCGTCGCCGGTGCCGCCGAAGACGCCGATGTGCTCGTCCCGGTCGGTCGTCTCCCAGGTGACGCGGTGCTCCACGTCCGGATGGGCGCGCTCGGAGAACTTCAGCTGGATCTGGTCCGAGGTCAGCTGACGGTCCTCGTCGGTGAGGACCAGGACCGGGTGGATGGACCGGCAGGCCTGAGAGGTGGTGTTGGTCAGGTCCAGGAACCAGGTGCCGTAACCGCCGCCGGACGCGTAGGTGCCGGGGCCGCCGTGGATCCGGGTGTCGATCGGGAACTCGGCCGCCTCCGGGTCACCGCAGGCGGGCTGCTGCTCGGCGCCGACGGCGAGCGGTGCGGACACCGCCACCGGCACCGACGACACCGCCGAAGCGGAAGCCGCCAGGGCCGAGGTCGTCGGGGCGGCCGGAGTGGCGGCCGGATTGCGCTGCGGCGCCGCCGACGCGTTCGCCGCCCCGCCGAGCACGACGGCCGGAACGACGCTGGCGGCGGCCAGCCCGAGCGCGAGCCCGTGCCGGGGCCGCCCGGCGAGTGCGGGCGGGGGTGGCGGCGCGGGGTGTTCCGGGGGTGTGGCGGGCGGGGACGGTGTGGGGGGCATGAGGGCGGCCTTCGCTGCTCGCGGAAACGGTCGGCTCGCCCCGGACCCGGAGTTCACCGGTATGAACCCGCGACGCTGCCACGCGCCCCGGACCACTCGCGCGCAGACATGCCGTGAGGCCGCCCGGCCGGCGGCGCGGAACCCCTCGATCAGCCGAGCCGTGACGCGGACACCCGGGGCCGCTGCCCGCGTCCCGTACCTGCTCCTGCTCCTGCTCCTGCTCCTGCTCCTGCTCCTGCTCCTGCTCGGCCGTATCGCCGGTGCCGCCCCGGTCAGGGGCCCCAGCCCCCGTCCCGGTCCGCGTCGTTGCCGCCGACGCGGCCGAACAGGGGGGCCAGGACCAGCTGCGCCGCCCCTTCGGCCACCGGCCGGTCGCCGCCGCCGCCGGCGGTGACGTCCACCGCCGGCACCCCGCCCGCGCCCCCGCGCCGGGCCCGCTCGTCAAGCACCGCGCGCACCCCGCGCACGTATGCGCCCGGGTCGGCCGCGACGGTGCGCCCGCCCAGCACCACCCGGTCGATGTCGAGCAGCGCGACCAGGTTCGCGGCACCGGTGCCGAGCACCCGCGCGGCCTCGGCCACATCGCCCCGGGCCACCGCCGCCAGGCAGAGCGCCTCCAGGCAGCCGCGCCCGCCGCAGCCGCACCGGACCCCGTCCAGCTGCACGGTCTGATGGCCGAACTCACCGGCTCCGGTACGGGCCCCGCGGTGCAGCGCCCCGCCGAGGACCAGCCCCGCACCGAGCCCGGTCCCGAGGTGGAGATAGGCGAAGTCGGCCGGACCCGGCGTCTGGAGGGCGAGCCCGAGGGCGGCGGCGTTGGTGTCCTTGTCGATGGCGACGGGCAGCCCGGTCCGTGCGGCGAGCGCGTCCCCGAGCCGGTAGCCGTCCCACTGCGGGAATCCGGTGACGCGGTGCAGCACCCCGTCCCGGTGGTCGAGCGGCCCCGGCACCGCCGCGCCCACGCCGAGCACGGGCCGGGCCTCGTCGCCGCGCACCTCCGCCACCGCACCGGCGGCGGCCGCGACCACCTCACCGGCCGGGGCGCCGAAGTCCAGCGGAGCCGTACGGCTGCTGACCACCGTGCCCGCGAGGTCGACGAGCACCACGGTCAGCCCGTCGCGGTCCAGGTGGAGCCCCACCGCGTGGCCGGCGTCCGGTACCAGCCGCAGCACGGTCCGGGGCTTGCCGCCCGTGGAGGCGCGGTGGCCCGCCTCGGCGGCCAGCCCCTCGGCCCGCAGCCGGGCGGTGATCTTGCTGACGGCCTGCGGGGTGAGCCCCGTCCGCTCGGCCAGTTCGATGCGGCTGATCCCGCGCTCACCCGCGACCCGCAGCAGGTCCAGCACGAGGGCCGCGTTGTGGCCACGCAGCGTCGGCAGATTGGCGCCGCTATTACTCCTGTTCACGGACCCATTGTCGCTGCCGCTTGCACTTTGGCAACAGCGTTGCCAAAGTGGAGTGCATGACTGCCCACGCGACTCACGAGACCTCCGGCCCGTCCGGGACCCCCCTGCGCGTCGGACTCGTCGGCTACGGCCTGGCGGGTTCCGTCTTCCACGCCCCGCTGATCTCCGCGACCGACGGCCTCGTCCTGGACACGGTCGTCACCTCGAACGAGGAGCGGCGCGAGCAGGCCCGCGCCGAATTCCCCGGCGTACGGTTCGCCGCATCGCCGGACGAGCTGTGGCAGCGCGCGGACGAGCTCGATCTGATCGTGATCGCGTCACCGAACAAGACGCACGTGCCGATCGCCGCCGCCGCGATCAGGGCCGGTCTGCCGGTGGTCGTGGACAAGCCGATCGCCGGTTCGGCCGCCGAGGCCCGGGAGCTGGCGGCGCTGGCCGAGGAGCACGGGGTGCTGCTCTCGGTCTTCCAGAACCGCCGCTGGGACAACGACTTCCTCACCCTGCGCTCGCTGATCGCGGACGGCGAGCTGGGCGAGGTGCAGCGCTTCGAGTCCCGCTTCGAGCGGTGGCGCCCGCAGCCGAAGGGCGGCTGGCGCGAGTCGGGCGACCCGCAGGAGATCGGTGGGCTGCTGTTCGACCTGGGCAGCCATGTCGTCGACCAGGCGCTGGTCCTGTTCGGTCCGGCGGTGCGGGTGTACGCGGAGTCGGACGTGCGCCGGCCGGGCGCGGCGGCCGACGACGACACGTTCCTGGCGATCACCCACGAGAGCGGGGTCCGCTCGCACCTGTACGTCAGCGCGACGACGGCCCAGCTCGGCCCGCGTTTCCGGGTGCTCGGCTCCACCGCCGGCTATGTGAAGTACGGCCTCGACCCCCAGGAGGCCGCCCTGCGCGAGGGTGCCCGCCCCTCGAAGGGCGAGCCGTGGGGCGAGGAGGCCGAGGAGCTGTGGGGCCGGCTCGGCTCGGGTGAGTCCCCGCTCACCGGAGGTGGCGCCCCGGTCCGTACCCGGCCGGGCGACTACCCCGCGTACTACGCGGCAGTCGTCGACGCACTGCGCGGAAAGGGCGAGAACCCGGTGACCGCCCTGCAGGCCGCGGCCGCCCTGGACGTCCTGGAGGCCGCCCGCCGCTCGGCCCGCGAGGGCGTTACGGTCACCCTGCCCACGACTCCCGCACCCGCCACCGAGGAGCAGCCCGCATGAACCCCACCGCTCCGACCATCTCCGAGCTGATCGCTCAGGAGCGCCGGCTGACGCTGCCGCATTTCGGCTACGACGACGCGTACGCGCTCGGCGGACTGCTCGTCACCCTGGCCCGGGAGCGGCACGCACCGGTGGCGATCGACATCCGGCGCGGCACGCAGCAGTTGTTCCACGCCGCGCTGCCCGGTTCGAGCGCGGACAACGACGCCTGGATCGACCGCAAGCGCAGGGTCGTCGAGCGCTACGGAGAGAGCTCCTACCTGGTCGGGACCAGGTTCCGGGCCAAGGGGACGACGTTCGAGGAGGCCTCGCGCCTCAACCTGGACAGGTACGCCGCGCACGGCGGTTCGTTCCCGGTCTCGGTCGAGGGCGCGGGTGTCATCGGCTCGGTCACGGTCTCGGGCCTGCCCCAGGCGGAGGACCACGCGCTGGTGGTCGAGGCCCTGGAACAGTTCGCGACGATGATCGACAACTGACACACCGGAGGGGTGGGCCCCGTCACCGACAGGGCCCACCCCTCCGATCTTTATCCGCGCGCATCAGGCCGACCACACCAGGCCCGTCCGGCGCTTGAGGCCGCCCCTCCAGCCCGTCCGGCGCTTGAGGCCAAAGCGGCCACCCGGGCGCACCCGGACCCCGGGCCCCAACGGCCTAGGCCCCCTTCAGCTCCTGCCGCTGCCGCCCCAGCCCCTCGATCTCGAGCTCGACGACATCCCCCGCCCGGAGGTAGGGCTTCGGCTCGGGCTGCCCCATCGCCACGCCGGCCGGCGTACCGGTGTTGATGACGTCGCCCGGGTACAGGGTCATGAAGTGGCTCAGGTAGCGCACGACCTCGCCGACCGGGAAGATCTGCTCGGCCGTCGTGCCGTCCTGCTTCAGCTCGCCGTTCACCCAGAGCTTCAGCGGCAGCGCCTGCGGGTCGGCCACCTCGTCGGCCGTCACCAGCCACGGCCCCAGCGGGTTGAACGTCTCGCAGTTCTTGCCCTTGTCCCAGGTGCCGCCGCGCTCGATCTGGAACTCGCGCTCGGAGACATCGTGCGCGACCGCGTACCCGGCGACGTGGGCGAGGCCCTCCTCGGCCGAGTCCAGGTACCGGGCGGTGCGGCCGATGACGACCGCGAGCTCGACCTCCCAGTCGGTCTTCACGCTGCCGCGCGGCACGAGCACGGTGTCCTCGGGCCCGACGACGGTGTCGGGAGCCTTGAAGAACAGGATCGGCTCCGCCGGTATCTGCGCGCCGGTCTCCGTGGCGTGGTCGTGGTAGTTCAGCCCGATGCACACGATCTTGCCGATCCGGGCGAGCGGCGGACCCACCCGCAGCCCCTCGGCGTCGAGCACCGGCAGCTCGCCGGGCGCGGCGGCGGCGGCCCGGACCCGGGCCAGCGCGTCCTCGTCGGCGAGCAGTGCGCTGTCGATGTCGGTGACGACTCCCGACAGGTCACGCAGGGTCCCGTCATCGCCCAGCAGTGCCGGACGTTCCGCGCCTGCCGTACCCACACGAAGCAACTTCAACGGTCTGTCTCCCTCGGTCGAGATCGGGCCCGTCGGATGGGTTGCGGCCATCGCAGGCTTGTCCGATCCTCCAAGACATCCGATCACTCCGCAAGACCCTGTTCACACACTGGACCGGCGCACTCGCGCCCCCGATTACGCCGCGGTGGCCATGGCGGCACCGGCGGCCGGCATGTCGCGGTACAGGTAGGCCCGCTCGATCGCGGTCCAGGTGGTGCTGGTGACGACGTACAGCGCGGCGGCCAGCGGCACGAAGGCGACGGTGAAGAGGGTGAAGAAGGACATCAGCGGCATCACCTTGTTCATCGCGCCCATGCCGGGTACCGGCTGTCCGTCCGGACCGGCGGCCGGCGTGACGGGGTTGGCGGCCATCTGCCGCTTCGTCCGCCCGTAGTTGAACGTGGCGACCGCGGCGACGATGACGAACAGTCCCACGTACACGATGCCCTGCGACCCGAACATCCCGCCGTGCGCGATCGCGTCGTGCCAGCGCTCCCCGAGCGGGGCGCCGAACAGCTGGTGGCCGAGGAGTTCGTTCGCGTCGTCGCCGATCTTCTGGCTGGAGAAGACGTGGTAGAGCAGGAAGAAGGCCGGCATCTGGAGCAGGCTGGGCAGGCAGCCGGAGAGCGGCGAGACCTTCTCCTCCTTGTGCAGCTCCATGATCGCCTTCTGCATCCGCTCGGGGTTCTTCTTGTGCTTCTTGCGCAGTTCGGCGATCTGCGGCTGGAGCCGGCGCTGCGCCTTCTGCCCCCGCGCCGCGGCGCGTGACAGGGGGTGCACGGCGAGCCGTACGAGCGCGGTGAACAGCACGATCGCGGCGGCGGTGGACGCGTTCTGGAAGAACGGGTGCAGCAGATCGGCGAAGGCGCCGACCAGGCTGGCGAAAGCGGACATCAGGGCGGACATGGATGAGCCCTCCGGGGGTCTCGTCGTGCCGGGAAGTGGATCAGCTTCGGCATGACGATCCGCGCGGGGCGCCCGCACGTACGCACACGGCGTACGCACCTGGACGAAAGAGGGAGGAGAGGGAGCCCTACGCGGCCGTCAGGAGGACACGGCCGGGGGCTCGGGGCCGCCTGCGCCCCTTGGCGTCGGGGTCTCGTTGCGGCAGGAACGCGGTGCGTTTCTCCCGGTCGCGCATGGCGGTGCGGACCCTGGTCCGGGGCACCGGAACGGCGCAGCGGGCACTGATCACCGAGCAGGCGACGAGCGCCGTACCGGCGGCCGCGGTGGCGGCGAGCGCGACGGCGGCGGAGAGGCTGCCGCCCTCCGCGAGCAGGACCTCGGTGAGGAAGAAGAGCAGCAGCCCGGCGGGGCGGAGCAGCCGGGCGAGGCCACCGCGCACGCGGTTCATGGCACGTGCGTCCATGGGTCCTCCCCCTCTCGCGCTCCTGCGGCCGCATCGTAGAGCGGCACTTCAACCTTTAACCGTTATACACGATCGTTGTCGCCCGGCCCCATACCCGATGAGCGGGACACCGGGCACCCCCTCCCACACCGCCGCCCGCTCTCACCCCACCGCCGCCGGGGACACCACCTCGTCGCTCTCGATCTCGTCGCGCGCCAGCACGTCCTCGTCCGGCCGCTCGTCGCGCTCGCGCGGACCCGCGTACGTCACGGCCAGCGCGACGGCCAGGTTCGCGCCGAGGGCGACGATGCCGGCGTTCACGCCCCACACCGGATCGTTCTCCGTGAAGACGAACCCGCACACCACGGCCACCCCGACGACCAGCCCGCTCATCGCCCCGAGCAGCGTGAGGCGCCGCCACATCAACCCCAGCAGCACCATGGGGAGCAGCTGCGCCATCCCCTCGTACGAGATCAGCGAGAGCCGGACCAGGGTGTTCGGGGCCGTGTACGTGAGCAGCAGGGCCAGGCCGCCCGCGATGACGACGACCACCTGGGCCGCCCCCTTCTGCCGCTGTTCCCAGCGCGGCACGAGCGAGAGCACGCTGCGTCCCCACATCGTGCCGATGACCAGCATGAAGACGGCCATCGGCACGATCGAGGAGAGCGCGGCGGCGACGCCGATGACGCCGACCGACCAGGCCGGCAGCGAGTCCACGACCAGCTTGAAGAGGGCCAGGTTCGACTCGGCCCCGACCAGGCCCGGGACGACGAACAGGGCCGCCATGCCGAGCAGCATCGGGACGAACAGCAGGACGTTGTAGGCGGGCAGCCACATCGCGTTGCGCCGCAGCACGTCAGCGTTCTTCGCGCCGAGGTAGCCGGCGACGGTCGTCGGGAAGATCACGACGGTGAGGGAGTTGAGGAAGGAGGTGGTGATGAACCAGGCCTGCCCGAGGCCGCTGTCCCCGTGCCCGGGGAAGGTCAGCCACTCGCTCTTGTCGGTGACGAGCCGGTCGAGGAAGGGCCCGTAGCCGTCGAAGTAGTGCATCGGTACGTAGACGGCGAGGAAGCCGAGCGTCGCGATCACCATGACGTCCTTCAGCACCGACACCCACGCGCTGCCGCGCAGCCCGCTGACGACGACGAATCCGGTGGTGACGGCGAAGGCGATGAAGTAGGCCCAGTTCAGGCTGATGGCGCCGTAGGAGATGGTCGAGACGACCACGCCCATGCCGGTGATCTGGAGCTGGATGTAGGGGAGCAGGAAGACGGTCGCGAGGACGGCGACGAGCGCGCCGAGCCAGGGCCGGCCGAAGCGGTGGGCCACCATATCGGTGATCCCCACGAGGCCGTGCTTGCGCGCGTAGGCCCAGAGCATCGGCCCGACGACGTAGCCGACGGCGTAGCCGCAGGACATGTACGCCACCACGTACAGGACCGGCGCCCCGTAGTTGTAGCCCCAGCCCGCGGCGCCGAGGTAGCTGAAGCTGGTGTAGCCCTCGCCGGCCATCAGGACCCAGATGAAGACGGTGCCGAGGCTGCGCCCGCCCACCGACCACTCGGCGAGCCCACCGCCCTCGCCGCCGCCCCGGCCGCGCCGCCCGCGTACGGCGAACAGTCCGAGGGCCACCGTGGCGACCATGAAGACCCCGAAGACGGAGGTCGCGACGGCGGCGTTCACCGGCGGTCCCCCCGCCGGGCCAGCCAGACGGCGACGGGGGTCAGGACGGTCGCCCCGAGCAGCCAGAAGAAGAGGAACGGCAGTCCGAGAACGACGGGACGGACCCGGTTCACGAACGGCAGCGCCCCCAGGTAGAGCACGTAGGGAACCAGCAACCACAGCAACTGCGGACGTCGTCTGAGCACGTCAGCGACCCTAGTGACACGGCCCGCCCCGGACACCATCGCCCCGGCGGCCCTCCCGGTATCCCCTCTCCCTCTACCTCCCCCGCACATCCGTCAGCTTCCCCCACACCACCAGCCGGTAGCGGGAGGTGAACTCGGGCGTGCACGTCGTCAACGTCACGTAGGAACCGGCGGCCCGGTACCCGACGTACGGCCTCACGTTGCTGCGGGGGACGGCGGCCACCACCCCGCCGTCCCCCGCACCGGTCTGCGGGAGGGTCTTGTCGACGGTGTACGTGTAGACGGTGTCCCGGGTCTCGACGGTGACGCGGTCGCCGCGGCGCAGCCGGTTGATGTAGCGGAACGGTTCGCCGTGGGTGTTGCGGTGGGCGGCGAGCGCGAAGTTCCCGGCGCCGCCGGGCTGCGCGGTGCCGGGGTAGTGGCCGACGTACCCCTTGTCCAGGACGCCGCTCCGGCTGATGCCCTGGGCGACGGGCGCGGTGAGCCCGATGCGCGGGATCCGGATGACGGCGTAGGCCTGGGACCGGCGGGGCGCGGGGGCATCGGTGGCGGGGGCCGCGCCGCCCGGCTCGTCCTTCCCGTCCCCCGTCTCCCCCGCGTCCCCCGTGGACACCGCTGGGCTGTCCTCCGCAGGCTGCTCCGGCGGGTCCGACGGGGCGGGCGCCGGGTCCGCCCAGTCCTGCTGGAGGGCCTGCACGGTGTGCGCGGCGCCGGCGCGGGCCTGCCGGTTGGTCCACCACAGCTGATGGGCGACGAGCAGCAGCAGGACGACGCCGAGGGTGACCACCACTTCGGCGCTCGTCCACAGCCCGCGCACAGCGGCCCGCCGCCCCCGCGAGTTCCGCTGCACCACCACAGGTATCCGCTTGACCACGGCCCGCACGATAGGGCCAAGCCCCGTAACTCTCCAGAGCTCGAACAACTCTCCGCCTCGCCGCCCTACCGCAGTACGGTGTGGTTCATGCGCCCCGACACGCCTGCCGACCACATCACCGAAGCCGAGCGCCTGCTGCGCACCGCGGCGCGGTACCCCGAGGACCACGAGCCGCTGCTCCTCCAGGCCGCAGCCCATCTGGAGCTGGCCGGTGAGCGCGCCCGCGCCACGACGCTCTACGACGAACTGCTCAGCGCACCCGGAACCGAGCACCCGCACCTGGTCAAGGCACTCAACGCCGCCAACCTGTGGGAGTACGGCCACGAGGCCGAGGCCCGCGCGATCATCGACGGCATCCGCACGGCGGGCCCGCTGGAGGCGGCTCCCTGGGAGATCGCGGCGGAGACCCTGGAGGCCCACGACGAGCTGGAGGCGGCCCACGACTTCTTCTCCACGGCCCTCACCCTGCTCATCGCACCGGGCGAGGAAGTCCCGTACGCCACGCAGTCGTTGCTGACCGGCCGCCACCGGGTCCGCCGGCTGATGGGGGTGCGGCACGACGCCTGGGACGAGCTGGCCGACACCCTGCACACGGCGGCCGTCCCGCTGGACGAGCTCCACGACCCGAAGCGGCTGTGGGCCCTGGGCTCCTCGGACCCGGGCGAGCTGCGCGCCGAGATCACCCGCCTGCGCGCCGAGCTCGGCACCTACCGCACCGCGCTCTCCCGCCCCTTCCCGGTGGCGGTGCTGCACTGGCCGCAGGCCGAACTGGACGAGCTCCTCACCGCGTACCCGGGCCTCGGCAGCGAGTACGCCTCCCACCCGGACCACCTGGCCCGCCTGGAGGCGGCCCTGCGCGACCTCCACGCGACGGGCACCCCGAACCTCGGCATCGTGACGGGCACGGTCCCGTCGTACGAGGCGTTCGCCGCCTCCGAGGCCGCCTCCCCGGCCGACCCGGACCTGCTCCCCCAGTACGCCACCACCCTCGCCGCCCGGGGCCGCGCCGTCCCCTGGCCCCCGGCGCGGAGCGCGGCCTGCTGGTGCGGCACGGGCCGCCCGTACCGGGACTGCCACGGGGGCGCTCTGTAGGGGCGCGCCGCCTGCCCGCTCTGCCTGCCGGGCCGGGGCCCGGCAGGCAGGGGGCGCGACCGGCTGGGTACGATCCCGCCATGCCTGAACTGCAGCGTCTGCGCGCGGACCACGCCCCGGCGCTCCTCGCGTTCGAGCAGGAGAACCGCGCCTTCTTCGCCGCCTCGATCTCGGACCGCGGCGACGACTACTTCGCCCGCTTCGCCGCCCGCCACGAGGCCCTGCTGACCGCACAGGCGGCCGGCACCGACCACTTCCACCTCCTGGTGGCAAAGGACGGCGAGGTGCTGGGCCGCTTCAACCTGATGGACGTGTCGGACGGCACCGCGGACCTGGGCTTCCGCCTGGCGGAGAGGGCGACGGGCCGCGGCCTGGCCACGGCGGCGGTCCACCAGATCTTCGAGCTGAGCGCGACGACGTACGCCCTGACCTCGCTCCGCGCGTCGGCCGCGGTCACCAACACGGCCTCCCGCGCGGTCCTGACCCGGACGGGCTTCGTCCCCACGGGCGAGGAGGTGCTGCTGAGCGGGAAGCGGGGGGTGAGGTACGTACGGACGCTCTCCGGCGAGCCGACCGCCGGCTGCGGCGCACGGTAGCGGAACGGAACCGGCGCACCGGACCGTTCAGGACAGGCTAGGCAGGACCTCTCCGAGCACCGCCACGCCCTCGCTGATGGCGGCGGGCGTGCTCGCCGCGTAGCCGAGGACCACCCCGGGCAGTCGTGCGCCCTGGCTGTGCCATGAGAGCGGGTGGACCTTGACGCCGCACGCGAGCGCGGCGGCGGCGAGCTCGGTGTCGTCGAACTCGGCGTCGAAGGTGATCATCAGGTGCAGGCCCGCCGCGGCCCCGTGCACGACCGCGCCCGGAAGGTGGGCCGTGATCGCGTCGACCATGGCGTCCCGGCGGCGGCAGTGCCGTGTGCGCAGCAGCCTCAATTGGCGTTCCATCTGCCCCGACTCCATGAGCCGGGCCAGCACCTGCTGCGGCAGCGCGGCGTTGCCCAGGTCGGCGAACCGCTTGGCGTCGACGAGGGCGTCCCGGTACTTCGGCGGCGCCAGGACCCAGCCGATCCGCAGCGCGGGGGCGAGGAGCTTGGAAACGCTTCCGGCGTAGCAGACGTGGTGCGGGAGCACGGAGCGCAGGGCGGGGACCGGAGGCCGGTCGTAGCGGTGCTCGGCGTCGTAGTCGTCCTCGATGATCAGTCCGTCGCTCTCCGAAGCCCAGGACATCAGTTCACGGCGCCGTGCACCGCTGAGCACCACGCCGGTCGGGAACTGGTGCGCGGGGGTCAGCAGGACCGCTCGGGCGGCCATGTCGCGCAGTACGTCGATGCGCGCGCCCTGCGAGTCCACCGGCACCGGCGGGGTGTCCAGCCCCTGGTGGCGCAGGTGCTGCCGCGCCCCGAGCGACCCAGGGTCCTCCACGGCGACCGCCGGAACCCCGTCGTCGCGCAGCACCCGTCCGAGCAGGCTCAGTGTCTGCGCGGTGCCGGAGACGATGAGGATGCCGTCGGGGTCCGCCCTGATCGCGCGGTAGCGGGCGAGCCAGTTGGCGATGGCGTGCCGCAGCGCGGGGGTTCCGCGCGGGTCTCCGTACCCGAGGCCGGACGTGGAGAGGCTCGCCAGGGCCGCGCGCTCGGCACGCATCCAGGCCGCTCGCGGAAACGCGGCGAGGTCCGGGGTGCCGGGCGACAGGTCGATGCGGGCGGGTGCCGCCCGCATCCGGTCGAAGACGTCCGGGCCGGGCAGTGCGGCGAACAGCCCACCCGGCGAAGGAGCAGCGGCCGAGGGCGCCTGGGCGGGCGCGGTGGGAGCTGTGGGAGCGGCGACGACGATCGTTCCGTTGCGCCTGTGTCCCGCCGCGTGCCCGTCCTCGATCAGCCGCTGGTACGCCTCCGTGACCACGCCGCGGGACACCCGCAGCTCGGCGGCCAGCACGCGGGTGGCCGGCAGCTTGCTCCCGATCGGCAGCCTGCGGTCCTCGATCGCGAGCCTGAGCTGCTGGGCCAGCCAGGCGGACCGGCCGCCGACCGGCGCGTCGAGGATGTTCAGCTGCAGGAAATCCGACCCGGCAACTATGGACCTGTCAACGGGGTCTCGATTGGACCTGTTCATCGGACCATAATCACAGCAGGGTTTGGTGCATGAACAGAGCGATGTCATCTTCTTCCGCTGTCGGAGCAGCCGACTACGTGCACGGCTACTCCGAACGCGAGGCGGCCCGGCTCGGCGACCAGGCGGACACCCTGGCGGCACTGCTGCACGCGGGCACCGCCTATCCGGCCGGCAGCCGGGTACTGGAGATGGGCTGCGGGGTCGGCGCCCAGACGGTCCACCTCGCCCAGTCCGGCCCGGGGGCCCGGATCACCGCCGTCGACCACAGCGCGGACTCCCTTGCGCAGGCCCGCGCCCGGATCGCGGCCCACGCACCGGAGGCGGACGTGGAGTGGTGCCACGCCGATCTGTTCGACCTCCCCTTCTCCCCCGCGGAGTTCGACCACGTCTTCGTCTGCTTCGTCCTGGAACACCTGCCGGACCCTCGACGGGCACTGGCCGTACTGCGCCGTGTCCTGCGACCCGGTGGCACCATCACCGTGGTCGAAGGGGATCACGGCTCCGCACTCTTCCACCCCGCCAGCGCCCTGGCCCGAGCAGTGATCGACTGCCAGGTCCAACTGCAGTCGGCCGCCGGCGGAGACGCGTTGATCGGCCGGCAGTTACATCCACTGCTGGTTCGCGCCGGATACGACGACATCGCGGTCCGCCCCCGCACGGTGTACGCCGACCGGTCCCGCCCGACGCTGGTCGACGGCTTCACCCGCAACACGTTCATCGCCATGGTCGAAGCGGTCCGCGACGAGGCACTGGCCGCCGGGCTGATGACCGAGGCCGACTGGGACCGGGGAATCACGGACCTGCACCGCACGGCACTGGCCGAGGGGACCTTCCATTACACGTTCTTCAAGGCGGTCGCGGTGAACCGGCCCGACACGGGCCTGCCCGCGCCCGGACGGTAGCCACGGCGCCACGTCCTGCCGGAGAGCCGGAGTGGTTCAGCGGGCAGGAAGTCTGGCTTGGGCCGCATGATCAGGATTTGTCAGTCCTCCTTGATACAACTGCGTAGATAGGTATGGCGATGAGGGGGGCTCGGTCATGTCCAGCCAAGCTGCGCGGGAAGCGGCACCAGTTGCCGGGCTGTACGAAACGTTGATCACCCAACGTCTCGAAGAGCGTATGAAACAGCTCGATGCCGCGGGCTGGCACGCCATCGACGAAGTAGTAGGGGGCGAGTCCACGCCTCACGTCCTCTCCCGCCACATCGCAAGCACAGTGCGCCGAGTACTTCAGGGGCTCACACCGGCGGAGCAGGTACTCACCGCCAACCACATCCTGGAGTCGCTCAACACGCTTGAAGGTGCATCCGAGTGGGTCGACCTGGTCGTCGAAGGACCGCGACAGCTTCTCGCAGTCGCGGAACAGGAAGCTCCTGGCGTCTACGCCATCCGTCCCGCCACTCCGCTCTCTGAGACCGCGCTCATCACCAACTCACCCGAAGATCCAAGCTTGGGTTTCGAGCTACGGGCCGAACTGGCGACGGCGGACCATGTAGACCTGCTGTGCGCCTTCGTGAAGTGGCATGGTCTGCGTGTACTCGAACAGTCGTTGATGTCCGCTCGCGACCGCGGCGTCCCGATCAGAGTTCTGACGACAACATATATCGGTGCCACAGAGCGTCGTGCGCTCGACCGGCTGGTTCGCGAGTTTGGCGCTGAAGTAAAGGTCAACTACGAGCTCCGCTCGACGCGCCTGCACGCCAAGGCATGGCTCTTCCGCCGCGAGAGCGGCTTCGACACCGCGTACGTCGGCAGCTCCAACCTGTCGAAAGCTGCACTCCTCGACGGGCTCGAATGGAACGTACGCCTGTCGTCGGTCGCGACCCCGTCGGTCCTTCGCAAGTTCGAGGCGACCTTCGACGCCTACTGGAGCGAGCGCTCCTTCGAAACGTACGACCCCGACAATGACGCACAGCGACTGGACGAAGCCCTCTCCCACGCCAGCGGGTCCTCCGGTCCGCAGGGGCGCAACGTCATCACCCTCTCTGGCTTGGACGTCCGTCCATACCCCCACCAGCGCGACATGCTGGAACGTCTTGAAGTCGAGCGCACTGTCCACGGGCGGAATCGCAATCTGCTCGTCGCGGCCACCGGAACGGGCAAGACGGTGATGGCCGCCTTGGACTACAAGCACTTGCGGCAGAAGCTCGGACGGGACCCGCGGCTACTCTTCGTGGCTCATCGCAAGGAGATCCTGGAGCAATCACTTCGCGTCTACCAGAATGTACTGGTCGACGCGAACTTCGGTGAGCTCTTCTACAGCGGCGAGGTCCCTGCGGATTGGAACCACGTGTTCGCGAGCGTCCAGTCACTCAACGCGCGCGCTCTGGAGCGCCTCGCCCCGGACCACTTCGACGTCATCGTGATCGATGAGTTCCATCACAGCACGTCCCCGACCTATCGACGCATTGTGGACCACTTCACCCCGCAAGAACTACTCGGCCTCACTGCCACCCCTGAGCGGATGGACGGGCTTAACGTTCAGGATGAGTTCTTTGACGGCCGAATCGCAGCAGAGATGCGACTCTGGGAGGCTCTTGAGAACGAGCTATTGAGCCCGTTCCACTACTTCGGCATCACAGATAACACGGATATGAGCGCAGTCACTTGGAAGCGGGGCGCGTACGACGTTGGCGCTCTCAGCAACCTCTTCACGGGCAACGACGCGCGTGCCCGGCTTGTCGTCAAAGCCGTGAAGGACAAGGTCACCGACCCTGGGACGATGCGCGCCTTGGGCTTCTGCGTCTCGGTGGCGCACGCCCAGTTCATGGCCGGCATCTTCCGCCGCGCTGGACTCAACGCCGCAGCCCTGTCCGGTGAGTCCCCCGCGCACGAGCGCAAGTCCGCGCTCGACGACCTTCGCGCCGGAACACTTCAAGTCATCTTCTCCGTCGACTTGTTTAACGAAGGGCTCGACATCCCGGATGTCGACACCTTGCTCCTACTCCGGCCGACATCAAGCGCCACGGTCTTCCTTCAGCAGCTGGGACGCGGCCTCCGCCGTACAGAGGGCAAGGCTGTACTCACGGTTCTCGACTTCATTGGCCAACACCGCAAGGAATTTCGCTTCGAGGAGCAGTTCCGCGCCCTGACCAACCTGACACGAAACCGTCTCCTGTCAAACATTGAGCGCGACTTCCCCCAGCTGCCTTCTGGCTGCCAGATCATTCTTGAGCCCAAAGCCAAGGCTCTGATCATCGACAACATCCGCAACCAGATCGGCGTTAACGTCACCCAGCTCGCCCGCGAGGTAGCCGCGTATGCGGAGCCTCGACTTGCGGACTATCTCAGGGAGAGCGGTCGAGAGCTTAAGGAGCTCTACCGCGGCAACGGAAACTCATGGACCGGCCTTCTCCGCCGGGCCGGGCTCCTCGACTCGACAGCACCCGACGGCGAGGCAGCGCTATTGAAGCGGGTATCGGCGTTCCTCCACGTCAACGACCCCACCCGCGTGTCGACGTACACCAAGCTGCTCAGCGACGACGCCTCCAGCTACGACAAGCTCAACGTCCAGGAACAGGCTTACGCCCGCATGCTGTTCTTTACCCTCTGGCCCCTGGGGGGCGGCTTCTCGAGCTGCGAAGAAGGCCTTCAGAATCTGGGCAATCAGCGGATGTTTCGGGATGAAGTACGCCAGGTATTGGCATACTCCGTCGGCCTGGCTGACCACCTGCCCATCCCCCTCATCGGCCCACACCGCGGACTCCCATTGGTAGTCCATGCCTCGTACAGCCGTGAAGAGATCCTCACGGCACTGAACGAGTCTTCGTTGGACAACTTCCTGCCCGGGAACTTTCAAGAAGGGGTGAGATGGTGCAAGAACATCCAGACGGATGCTCTCTTCATCACCCTAGAAAAGGACGAAAAGGACTTCTCGCCTGAGACTCGCTACAAGGACTACGCCTTGAACGAGGCTGAATTTCACTGGGAGTCCCAGGGCAGGATCCCTGATACCTCACCAACGGGCATTCGCTACCAGACCCACAAGGAGAGTGGGACGCATGTCCTACTCTTCGTTCGACGCTACAAGAAGACAGACATCGGCGGACCCCACCCATGGATGCTGCTTGGCCCTGCCCAGTACATCAAGCACGCGGGGAGTAAGCCTATGGGGATCACTTGGAGACTCGCGCAAGAGATGCCCGCTGACGTTTTGACATACTCGGCGATCACAGCATGACCACTCAACCGCTCAGAATCCACATCGACTAAAAAGGGTAAAATACATGACAGACCCCACCAGCAATGACGGAAACGGCTACGACGACCTTGACGGCGAAGAGAACGAGTCTTCGGACGACGTCTCCTCAAGTGACGTTCAGAGAGCGGTCGTCACCGACACAGACTGGACAACCGAGACGATCCTCAGCCAATTGCGTCGAGGAAACATCCAGCTCAATCCAAGGTTTCAACGACGTGACGCATGGGACAAGGCCAGAAAAAGTAAATTCATTGAATCACTCATTCTAGGTCTCCCGATCCCCCAAATCGTTCTCGCGGAAGACAAGAAGCGACGGGGGAAGTTCATCGTCCTTGATGGAAAACAACGACTTCTCGCCCTTCGGCAGTTCGCGGCAGGGTCCACTCTTGCCGCATCAGACGAGGAAGAATCGTTCAAGGGTTTCGCTCTTACAAGTGTCAACGTTAGGCATGACCTAGCACGTAAGACTCTAGCTAAAATGGAAACCGACAGCGAACTCGATGACGACCTCAATGCCTTTCTTAACGAAACAATCCGGACCGTCGTTGTCCGCCGGTGGCCGAATGAAGAGTTCTTGAATCTCGTCTTCCTACGCCTCAACACAGGAAGCGTAAAGCTATCCCCTCAAGAGTTGCGTCAGGCGCTTCACCCAGGTGAGTTCACAGACTTCTTGGACGATGCGGCTTCTGATAGCGAGTGGCTACGCAGGGCACTGCGGATCCAGAAGCCTGATTTCCGGATGCGTGATGTCGAAATAATGCTGAGGTATTTCGCATTCCGATACCGACTCAACGAATACACAGGGAACCTGAAGGCATTTCTCGACGGCACAGTAAACCACTTGAACGATGAGTGGGAGAGCGGCCATGAATATATCAAAAAGAGCGCACTAGATTGCGAAGCGGCAATCAAGGTGACCTTCGATATTTTCAGAGAGAACGCATTTTACCGCTGGTCATCAGGAGGATACGAGGGGCGATTCAATCGTGCCGTCTTTGATATCATGACTTACTATTTCTCGAACGCGAAGATCGCCGACGCCGCCCTCCAGCAAAAGAGTGTCGTCGAAACAGCGTTCAAGGAACTCTGCGAAGAGAATCGCCAGTTCGTGGAGTCGATCCAGACGACAACAAAGACGCCAATTGCAACGAGCAGGAGGTTGACGCTGTGGGGAGAGCGACTCCAATCAGCGGTTGGCGAGCCAGTAAAGACACCTAATTTCAACGAAAATCGATTCTTCGCGTAAGGAGATCACAATGTCATCCTTGCGCTATAAGACACTTTCACGAAGAGTCTCCGAGCTGAGAGAGAACCTTCTCCCTCGCGCATTCGACGAGCTCGGCTTGTACTCTGATCGGGTGTACGAACGAACCCGCGGATTCAGGGTCCTCGCGCACGCAGAATTCGAATCGTACGTCGAAGACCGTGCAATCGAAGTTGTGAATAACGCTCACATATCATGGAAGAAAAAGGGTGAAATTCGCCCCTGTCTGCTGGCGTTGATGTCTCACCGAGAATCTAAAATGAGTATCCCAGATTCGATCGCAGACCTTACTGACAGGACGTCCTCAAAGTTCCCGACGCTCAACGCTCGAATCGAGGACGCAAAAGGCATTTACACCACATACGCCAAGAAAAAGAACCACGGAATTAAAGAACGTAATCTACTGCAACTACTCCTGCCTCTTGGTGTAACGAAAGGTGAGATAAGTACTTCTTGGCTAAGCACCACCGAAAGTTGGGCGTCCGAAAGAGGGGAGATCGCACACACCTCTGCCAAGATGCAGGTTCAAATAAACCCTCGAACTGAATTGAATACCGTTCGAGAGATCCTTAGAGGATTCAGAAAAATAGACGATATCCTCAACACTAAATAGTCACCCGAGAACTTACAGGAATGTAGGTTTTCCTAGATTCCCACAGGACCCAGCCGGCTTGACCCGCGGCCATGAGTCGACCTGCGGTTCCCAGCCGAAACGCTCGGGGCCGAGTCTTGGAACCCTCTCCACAAACCCCATTAACGGCCAGATTCGTTGAAACCCTGCGAGTTTAGATAGGCACGGGCACGCCTCGGCTCCATAGTTCCTCTGCATGTTCAGCGAACCGGTCGAACATTCCACCGTCGCCCTGACGGCGAAGGTGGAGCAGCGGCGAATCGTGGCCGACGAGCCGCGCAAGGTGCGGAGTGACCAGCGCCTGCTGGTCGAAGCGGAACACAGACAGAGACACGTGGTTAACGGCATCCTCATGGCTGCTGAACCGGGCTTCCACGTCACCTGAAGCACCCAGGCGGTTCAAGTGCTCAAGGGTGATCCGGACGCGCGTGGAAACGCTCAGAGCAACATCCTCAACCATCTCCCGCTGGCGGGTTACCTCACCGTCCGGATCCCCGAGCAGGAACCTGACGCGGCAGCCCGTATCGGTCTTCCTGCGAAGGGTCTCGACGAAGGCGGGCTGCTCAAGCCAGAGAAAGTAGTTCGTGTAACCGGCCAGGAAGATTTGGTCTGCCGCCCCATCGACCAGGTCACCCCACACGGTCGACGGACACGCGGACCGATAAGGGTAGGACTGAACGAGCTCCCGGTCATGGCCCAACTTCACCCGGTCCTGCACAGCCTTCGGCCAGATCATCTGTTCATCCACCTTCAGCGCCTGACAGGCGTCAGTACGGTTCCTTGCGTGGGGCACCAACTCAGCGTCAGCCAGCCATCGTTCTACTGTTTTCGGCGCCACCCCGATGCAAGCCGCAAGCTTGCGAGGAGACAACCGGGCATCCGACATAGCTGATCGTAGTGCGATGTTCAAGGCATCCCCCTGCGACGTTTGGGCCTTCTTGGAACGTAGCGACAGGACACCCAACTGTTCAGTCACTTCCCCGAGATACGTCCCAAAGGGGCGGCCATCCTTGCGGCCATGAAGAACCCGGAGACAGTGATCACTCAACCCCTCGAGCTCCCCATCCCGCCTGCACCACCGGCGCCGTCCGCCAACTGCGGCGTCTGCTCCGATCTGGCCGAGCAACGGCGAGCAGCCAGGGCCGCAGGCGACTACTCGCGTGCCACCGACGCCTCAGTAGAGATCCGCAGGCACCCTCACGCAGCCCAAGTCGCCCGGTGACCGACGTCGGCCTCCTGCAGTGGCGCAAGGGCTATGCAGCCGCCCTTGCGGCGAGTGATGGGTTGCGGGCAGCCCTGGCAGGGCTGGGCATCCCGGAACGCAACTACCGCAGCATCCGGCCTGCGATGACCTCCGGCGGCAGACCGTACGTCTACCTCGGCATCGTGAACGCAGGAGCCGTCGAAGCAATCACCGCGGCGCTGCTGCACCAACCTGCCAGCACCGGCGAGGAAACGGCATCCGACCAGGACGCGGCCTCGTCACCGCACCCCGGTGCCACCTCCCCGCCCCTTGATCCACCTCGCCGTCGCGCGCTGAGGGAAGAACGCATGGGACCGGCTCAGCAGTAGTGGCAACGCGCCATGGATCGCCTCCTGAGCGAGCCGCCCACGGAGCAGTTGCCCCAAACCTTGACACTGCTCTCTCGCCAAGCGGGAGAGCAGTTGAACTGGTCGTCGGGGAGGGGGAATCCGCCGGCGTGACACGGAGTTCGCCGGTCACGCGCTTGCGGGTGCACCTGCGCGTGAGCCAGTGCCCTCTCTCAACTACGCCCCACAGACGCCGTGATTCCTGAGGCCTTCCCCAGCTGCCCGGATGTCTCACCACCTGATAGCCACCGGTGGCCGCATGCGAAGTCGAGACATCATCACGAAATATCGAGATCGACTACACAGAACCCTCACAACCGCCTTAGGATCTCACCGGCCAGGCGCTCCGAGCAGCACACGCCTCGGAGGCCGACGCGCATCCATGGCGCCGTACACAGTCACGGGCGTCAGGAGCGATCGAGAACAGGAAACAGGGGGTGGCATGTCTCTTCGGGATGCGCCGGGGGCTTCGATATCCAGCGGTGCTCAGGGCATGAAGAGCAGAGGGCCGGCACGCAGGGCGTACGGGGCCCTGGTGGTCGGGCTCATAGCCCTTTCCGTCAGCATCTCGGGGTGCTCCGGTGGAGGCCAAGACACGGTTTCGACCTCGGCTTCCGTTTCGGCTTCTGCGAGCGCTTCGGCATCGGTGTCGCCGTCCGCGACGGCTTCGGCCTCCCCCTCGGAGACTGCCTCGGCGTCTCCGTCCGCCACCGTCGCGGCGTCCCCGTCCGCGACGCCCTCGAAGAAGCCCGTCGTCAGGGCGACTGTGGGCGCCTATGCCGGGTGGAACCTCGGGAAGGCGGTGGCGGACGCTCGCGGGCACCGCGTCAAGTCCGTCTCGTACGTGGACGCGAGTGAGCTGCGGCGTTCCGTGGTGCACACCTCCAACTGGAAGGTGTGCACGCAGCGCCCGTCCGCCGGCACCTACAGCACCTCCACCAAGCTCTCGTTCAAGATCGTGGAGGCGAACGAGTCGTGTGTGCACCCGCCGCGCGCCGCCTCCAGCAGTGCGTCCAGCAGCGGCGGGTCGTCCTCGTCCGGCGGCGGCAGCGGCAGCTCCAGCTCGGGCGGGAGTACGGCGTCGGGCGGCGGTGGCTCCACCACGACGCAGGTGTGCGGCATTCGGTCCAACGCCGACAATTGCTACCGTGCCGGGCAGTTCTGCAGGAACGCCGATGTCGGGGCGACAACCACTGACGCGGCCGGGCGGAAGATCACGTGTGGCTATCAGGCCAGTGCGAACCGGTGGCACTACTGAGGTACCCGCGCGGTACGCCCGGGATCCGGGGGATCATCAGCGTGCCCCGCTCCGAGCTGACCGCGCTCAGCCTGCCATGTGACGCTGCCAGTTCCGGCTGGTCACAGCTGGCTCTGTTGATGAGAACGGGCAGCAGACGTGCGCCACTTCGGGGGAACGGTCTGTGCCCGTTCGGTTCGGGGAGCACCAGGCGAGCGGATCGGGCTCGTAAGGAACCCCGGCCGTTGGCGACACGCCACCAGATGATCTTGCCGCGTACGCCAACGGCGCCGGTCTCGCCCCTGCGGCCCCTCCCTGGGAGGTGCCAGGCGCTCCGCCCCGGGTCCTGTGCGGTGGGGCTGAGCTCTCCGGGTCGACTGCGCCGGGCGGGGCGGGATACGGATCGCGGTTGCTGCCGGCCCCCACCGGCCGGCCGGCCGGCAGACAGGCGAGCAGGGGCCGGCCGCCCGGTGGACATCGAGGTGGGAACCCTCAGCTCAGGCCGTTACCGCAGCCGCAACAGAACCTGGAAGCAGACGGGTTGACGGTGGCGCAGGAGCCGCACGTCTTCTCCTGCCGCAGCGAGGAACCGCACTCGCCGCAGAAGCTCCCGCCGAGCGCCTGCGCCCCGCAGGACGGGCACCGAGGCTGCGCCTGCTGACCGACATTGAGGCCCTGCGTGAGATTCGTGGTCTGGAGCTGGTCCGCGATCTGGCGCCGCCGGGCCTCGGCCTGGAGCTGGGCGATCTCCTCCGTGGCAATGGGGGAGCAGCGGGCACACTGGCCGACCTGGCCGTTCCAGCAGATCTCTCCGCAGACCCAGTCGCCGCACCCTCGGCACTGGTTGAAGCGGTCGGCTATCTCGTTGACGGCGGTGCGCATCGCCTTGTCCTTGGCGGCCGAGTTGGTACCGCGGTCCAGCAATCGGTCAGCGGCGTTGGTGATGTTGGAGAGCGACCCGCCGAAGAGATTGCTCACACCACGCACGAGATTCTGGCCGGTCTCGCGGATGTCACGCTCGAAGGCGGAGCGGTAGCCGTTGCCGCAGCGCTCGCAGTGGAACTCGAACTGGTAGCCCTGCGTGTTGGAGAGGTCGCGGATATTGTCGGTGAACGGAACGGCTTCAGACACGTCTTGTCCCCATTTCTACTTCTACTCTCTGTCTCGATCAACGGGTCGACCGGCGTCGACCCTGCGCAAGCCTCGGCGTCGCCCCGGGCGTCGGCGTCGCGACGGATCGCTGTCAGGGGTCGAGAACCAGCCCCGTGAGCGGTTCGAAGCCGTGCCGGGCGGCGTAGCGGGGACCTTCCATGAGCAGCAGTGTGTTGATCAGCATCCCGCGGCCCATGAATCCGGCGATCTCCGGCTCCGTCGCGCCCGAGGAAGCCAGAAGCTGGTGGATCTCGCCGAACAGGCGTCGCGATTCCTCCCCGATCACCGGCTCACCGGCTGCCGCGGAGAACGCGTGCGCGAAGACGAGCACGGCGGGCCCCTGCCGCAGGACTAGTTCCCGGTAGGCCGAGCCGATGCGGGACGGGTCGAAACCCCCGTCCGCGAGACCGGCACGGAAGGCGCGCAGGACCTTCTCGCCCGAGAACCGGTGGGTCAGTACGAAGAGGTTCCGCTTCGAACGGAACGCCTGCATGACGTACGGCTGCGACACCCCCATCTCAGCAGCCACTTCGGACGTCGAGGTCCCGAAGTAACCACGCCTCGCGAACGCGCGCTCCGCTGCCGCGAGGAGCTCGTCCGAGCGTGCCGGCAACCGCGCCGCACCTCTCACGCCGCCACCCACCCTGCCTCTTCAATCTGGTGGAATATTATCAGCCAATAAGCTCGGACGTCCTGCCTCATGAGTGACCGGATGGACCTGGTGAGCTCTCGTGACCGCCGGCGGCGACGCAACACCGCGAACGCCGCCGACCGGTTGACGGGGAGGTCTCCGCCGTCGGCACGCTCGATCAGCCGCCGACTACTGGACCGGCCTGAAGGACGTGCTCGCCGGACAGGAGCACTACGTCGTCATCGACGTCGGCAACGGGCCCTGGGGCAACTCCGACCCGCCGGCTGGACCGCGCCCACGGCCGCCGCGATCCAGAAGCCGCGCGCCGCCGGATTTGCCTGCACGATCATGGTGGACGCGGCCGGCTGGGGCCAGGACCGACAGGGCGTCATGCGGACAACGCGCAGACGGTCTACGTCGCCGAGGCCACCGGCAAACCTGTTCTTCTCGATCCACATGCACAGCGTCCACCACACCTCCGAGAAGGTCACGGACTACCTCTACGCCTTCGTGAACGCCGGACTACCGCTGGTCGTTGGTGTGTTCGCCGGCCCGGCCGATCCGTAGGGGGATCCGGACGAGGACACCGTGATGGCCACCGCCGAGCGGCTGGGGCTCGGATACATCGCATGGTCGTGGAGCGGCAACACTGACCCGGTCCGCGATCTCCCGATCGGCTTCGACCCTACGCGGCTCAGCTCCTGGGGCGAGCGCGTCTTCCACGGGGCCGACTGCATCGCACGAACTCCCCCGAGGCCACCGTCCACGGAGACGCCACGGGGGACGGCTCCGGGGCCCCGACACGCCCGGCGCTCCGACCGCCTCCGCAGTGACGGACACCTCCGCGACCCTCGGCTGGGCTGCCGCCGCCGACAACGTCGCTGTCACCGGCTAGGAAGTCGTCCGCGTCAGCGGTGGCACGGAGACCGCCGTCGCCTCCATGATCTGATCGGGGCTCGGGGCTCGGGCTGGAGGGATCCCTGTGACGAACGACGGATGCCCTGATCTCCGGGTTCCTGGCCGGAATCGGCTGAGGAGCGGGGTCAGCCCCTCAGTCCGTGACTGAGATGGTCACAATCGTGGTGGCGCGGTCGTACGTCAGGAACAACGCCCCGCTCGCCAGGACCTGGTGATCCGTGAGCGTCCACGCGTTCGGGTCGAACGTGGCCTTGCCGGAGAAGAGCGGAATGCCGGCGCCGAGGGTCATCGGGCTCAGTTTGACGATCAGCGTGTCGATCTCGGAGTACAGGGCGCCCGCGAGCTCACCGCCGCCGACCAGCCAGATGGCCTTGCCCTCCTCCCGCTTCAGCTCCCTGACCCGCGCCACCGGGTCGTCCGCCACGACCTCCACCGAGGGGTCGGGGCTCTCGCCGAGCGTCCGGGAGAACACGAGGTGCCGCAGATGCGGATAGGCGTCGGTCACCCCTGCCCGGAGGCCGACCTCGTAGGACCTGCGCCCTTCCAGGACGGTGTCGAAGTGCCTGCCCGGAGCCGAGATGGACAGCGCGGTACGGGCGGGCCCCGGCAGGGTCTCCGGGTACTCCGCGATCACGTGCGCGATGTAGTCGTCCGGGATCGGCCAGAACCCGTCCGGACCGGTGGGGTCGGCACCGTCCGGGCCGGCAATGAAACCGTCCAGGGTTGAGGCGATGTAGTACACGAGCTTGCGCACGGAGTCCCCTTCGTCCACGGTGGCCGCCACGGGACGGGCGAACCTGCGAGTTCATGATCAAACAGGCCCACCCGTCACGCAACGGGAATCGCGGCTTCCGTGCTCACCCGCGTCGCGGGACGCGGGACGCCGTCAGCAGTGCGGGAGACCGGGCGCCGGGTCCACGTCGGTGAAGACGCGGGACGCCGGGATGTAGCCGTAACTCCCTTGGTCGTCAACGTTGGTGTAGTACCAGACGGTGTTGCCGCCGGCCGCCGGGGATCCGAGTTCTGCGGGGCGGGCCGCGAGCTCCGCACGGATGCCGGTTCGGTACGTGTTCCCCACGCCCGCGTGACGCGCCCGGGATCGAATCGCGTCCCGCAGGCGTGGCCGCTTCGGGCCCGTCCTGGGTGTTTCACGCCCGGCGCGGGCCTCGGCCGCGCAGAGTAGGGCGTATGACGACACCCGCAGAGCTGCTCCGTTCCTTCGCCCGCACCCGCGCCTCGCTCGACGGCGAGGAGGTCACGTACTGGTGGTCCGGCGACGTGTACGCCTGGTCCCCCGACGAGCCCTACCAGCGCGTCTTCGGCTTCGAGGGGCTCAACGTCTCCCGGCTGGTCCAGGATGCCGAGGCCGGTCCTGACGCCTACCAACTGCTCACCCGCGAGGCCGCGTTCTACCTGGACCCCGCCAGCCGCGAGATCCTGGAGACCTGGCAGGACCAGCCCGTGGTGCACGTCTGGAACGACCCGGCGAACCAGAAGTGGCGCCCCTTCCCGATCCCGACGACCGAACTCGGCGGGCAGGTCTGCTTCAGCCTGGAGATCCCGCTCGCCTACCCCTCACCGCTGCCGGTGGCCCAGTACCCCCTCCACTCGGCCGGTGACACGTACAAAGCCCTGGAGCTCTTCCAGTTCTTCGCCGACCGGGCCGACCTGGCCGGCCCGGCGCCCAGCGTCCCGGCCACCATGTCGTGGACCCGTATGTCCCCGTGGCTCCCGTGGATGGCACGCGGTCAGCGGCCGGGCGGGCTCACCTTCCACTGCCGGGGCCGCAAGCTCGGCTCCTACGACGAGGTCCCCGAGCGCACCCGCGCCTACATCGCCGCCCACCAGCCGGAGTTCGCCCACGCCCCGGAGAAGTGGAGCGAGCCGAACGAGACCAGCTGGACGTACTTCCGCAAGCTCAACCCGCCGGAGTAGCCGCCGTCCCGGACCCGGACCCGGAGCCGGAGCCGGAGCCGGATTCGGATTCGGAGCCGGAGCCGGAGCGGACCCGGGCATGGAGGTGCACGTCGTGCCGGCCGTCCGCGTGCAGCCACGCCCCGCGCCGGATGCCCTCCGCCTCGAATCCGGCCTTGACCGCCACCCGGCAGGACGCGTGGTTGGCGGTGGCGTGCTCCAGTTCGACGCGGTGGAAACCGCGCTCGTACAGCGCCCAGCGGGTGGCCACCGATGCCGCCCGGGGACACAGGCCCCGGCCGCGCGCCGACGGAACGATCCAGTAGGCGAGTTCGGCCGTGCCGCCCTGGAGGTCGAAGGACTTCAGGGCGACCCTGCCCAGGAGTGAGTCGCTCTCCGCGTCGGCCAACGCCCAGTGGGCGCCCCTCTCGGAGGGCCATGCGCTCCGCCACTCCTCGATCCAGCCCCGCGCCTCCGCCACCGAGTCGGCCCGCCGCAGGTGCCAGTGCTGGATCGCCGGGTCCAGGAACGCCTCCCGTACCGCTGCGGCGTCGGTGGGCAGCCACGGACGCAGCAGTGCCTCGGCGGTGACGGGCAGGGTGGGCTGGCCGGTCGCGGCCAGTACACCGGCGGGCATCGCGGGAGCAACCAGGTACGGCATGAGGCGAATTGTCACAGACGCGGTTCCGCCGCACCGGCCCGCCCCGGAAGCTCCGGCGCCACCCGGCCCGGATTTGGATAAGGTGCCGTTTCGACAGCAGCGCTCTGCGGGGGAGATACGAGTTCATGAGCGGTCAGCAGCCAAGCGGGGGCAGCGCCTCCCAGGTCTTTCAGCCACTAACCGCCGACGACCCGGCCACCATCGCCGGGTACCGGCTGGCCGCCAAGCTCGGTGCGGGCGGCATGGGCAAGGTGTACCTGTCGTACACGCCCGGCGGGCGGCCCGTGGCCATCAAGGTGATCCGGCCCGAGTTCGGTGAGGACCCCGAGTTCCGGCGGCGGTTCGCCCAGGAGGTGCAGTCCGCACAGCGCGTGCAGGGGCTGTTCACCGCGCCGGTCATCGACGCGGACACCAAGGGCGCCCAGCCGTGGCTGGCCACCGCCTACGTGCCCGGCCCCTCGCTCGCCGACTCGGTCGTCGCGCACGGGGCGCTGCCGGTCGAGGCCGTCCTGCTGCTGATCGCCGGCATGGCCGAGGCGCTCCACGTCATCCACGGCGCGGGCATCGTGCACCGCGACCTCAAGCCGTCCAACGTGCTGCTCGCCGCGGACGGCCCCCGCGTCATCGACTTCGGCATCGCGTACGCGGCCGACGCGACCTCGCTCACCGGCAGCGGCGTCACCATCGGCACCCCGTCGTTCATGGCACCGGAGCAGGCCGCCGGGCGCCGGGTCACCCCGGCCACCGACATCTTCGCCCTCGGGCAGGTCGCGGCGTTCGCGGCGGCGGGGGCGCCCGCCTTCGGTGAAGGGACCTCGCACGGGGTGCTCTACCGGATCGTCCACGAGGAGCCCGACCTCAGCCGAGTTCCGGAACGGCTGATGGAGCTGGTCAGCCGGTGCCTGGCCAAGGACCCGGAGGCCCGGCCGTCGGTCGCCGAGGTGATCGAGCTCTGCCAGACCGCGAACGCGGAAACGGTGCTGCGGCGCCCCGAGGACTGGCTGCCGAGCCCGGTCGCCGCCGACATCACCGTACGAGCGGCGGCCCCGGCCCCCGCCCAGACACCGCCGCCTCCGACCACCGCGCCGACCGCGGCTCCCGGCCCGGCCGCGTACTCGCCGACCACTCCGGCGGCACCGAGCACCCCGCCTCCGGGCTTCGGTCCGGCGCCGACCCCGCCGCCGGGCCAGTACGCCGATACGTCCCAGACCGGCTACCCCCTCCAGGCACCGCACTCGCAGCCGACCCAGCCCACCCACCCGGGCCGGCCGGGTCCGCAGGGCCACCCCGGGCAGCAGTACCCCTCGGGGCCTCAGCCGCATCTCCAGCACCAGAACCCGGCCCACACGTCCGGCCAGTTCCCCGCCCAGGCGCAGACCCACCCCGGGCACGTGCCGCCGCAGGGGCAGCAGACCCACCTCACTCCCCCGCCTCCGAAGCGCCGCGGCGGCCGGATCGCCGTCATCGCCATCGCCGCCGCGCTGGTCTTCGCCATCGCGGGTGCCGGAGCCGCGTACTACGTGCTCAAGGACGACGGGAAGGAGACGCAGAACAACGCCTCCCCGTCGAACAGCACCTCCCCCAAGGCCGAATCCTCGCCGGACGCCGCCGATACGCCGTCGGGCGATGACAAGGCCGGCGAGCCCGATGCCGAGCCGACCCCGCAGGCCGACCCCGAACCCGCCGAGTACAAGTCCATCAACCTCACCGAGGGCTACCACCTGACGCTCGGCGACGAGGACCTCCGGCCGCAGGACGGCGAGGACCAGGGGTACGAACTGTCCTACGACAGCGGCGGTTACCTCGACGCGGAGAGCGAAGGGGGCAAGCTGGTCCTGCTCGATCCGGGACAGGTGGGCTCGCTGGCCGCCTGCCGCGCGGAGACCCGGTTCGCGCAGAACATCCCCGTGGACAAGCTCTCCAAGGGGCGCCAGGTCTGCATCACCACGGGCACGGGCCACATGGGCCTCCTGACGTACCAGGGCCACTCGTCCGAGGACTCACCCAGTACGTACATGACGGTGGACGTGACCGTCTGGCGCAACGCGACGGGCTGAGCGGCCGGGCCCGGCTCAGGGTGTGCGGCGGGTACGGGGAGCGTGACGCGGGGGGACCGGGCCCAGGCCCGGGAGACGGCTACAAGATCGAGTACGTGGAGAAGACGCGCTCCGGGGAGTGGGACTGGCCACGCCCCGGCACGGCGCTGAAGGACGGACCTGGGCGGAGCAGTCCGGAAGGCGCATGAACTCCGGACGGAACAGAAATGAACTGGGCGAGCCGGTCCCCCCGAACGGACTGAGTGAAAGGCCGCAGCACGTGCGCAACGGAAAGCGCAAGAAGAAATGACCACGATTGAACGGCTGTGGGAGGACGAGCACGAGCTTCCCGCCGAGGACGGCCTCTACTTCGCCGACGGGCGTTCCTACGATGTCGCCCTCACCTCCGGAACGCCTGCGGGCCTCACGGTGCTCGAGCCCTTCGACGTCGACGCGATACTGGCGGATGCCCCGTCCTGGGTCTCCGCGGTGAGCGGGCTCGCCGTCGCGGAACTGGGAGACGGGGGGCTCCTGTGGGGCGGCGAGGGCTCGATGGGTGCGGATGGATTCCTCGCCAGGCTGACTGCTGACCGAAAGCTGATCTGGGCGGTCTTCTTCTCGGACTCGAACCCGTTCGACCGGATCCGGGTGTCGGGGCACGTCGCTACGTTCCACTCGACCGCGGAGTTCGAGCTCGCGGTCGACATCGACGATCCCCGGACTCCGGTGGCACGAGAGCCCGTGATCAGCCACTGAAGGCCCGGCCCGTGTCCCGTCCAGGGCGCAGACCTGTCCCGGGCCCTTCCGCCCAGGCGCAGCAGAGCCACCTCACGCCCCCGCCCCGAGGCGCCGCGGCAGCCGGATCGCCGTCATCGTCATCGCGGGCGCCGGAGCCGCGTTCCACCCCGTACGTGCATGACGGTGGACGCGACCTTCTGGCGCGACGCGGGCCAGTGAGGGTGAAGTTGCGCGGGTGAGGGGCGACAGAGCGGATGCTCCCTCTCGGCCCTCACCTGCGGCGCCGGCTACCTCCGCGCCTGCGCCCCGCCCAACAGAGCCCGCTCCACATGGGCCGACACCACCCAGTTCGGCGCGTCCACGATCTCGGAGATCTTCAGGTCCGCCGCCACACTCGCCAGCAGGTAGGCGTCCTCCGGGACGAGGCCCGTCCGGGCCGAGATCTCGTCGATCAGCGCGCGGACCGCGTCCTTCGCCGCCGCCATCAGATGCGGCCCGATGCCCGTCGTGGCCAGGGCGGCGCCGGTCCTGGCGCTGACCGGGTCCGTCTCGATCACCGGGGTGCGGGGCGCCGCGCCCTTGCGGACGTCCACCCGCAGCCGCACCGTCGCCGCCGTCTCCACGCCCGTACCGCAGACCTCGCCGTCGCCCATCGCGGCGTGCGCGTCGCCCGCCGAGAGCAGGGCGCCCGCCACCCCGACGGGCAGGATGAGCCGGGCGCCGGGGCCGATGTGGCGGATGTCCATGTTGCCGCCCCAGCGGCGGGGCGGGATGACCGAGTGCGGTCCCGGCTCGGGCGGCGCGACGCCGATCGTCCCGATCATCGGCACCACCGGGATGCGCAGGCCCGGCAGCAGTTCGGCGTACCCGTCGGCGATCGTCGAGATGCGCAGGTACGGGTCGGGGAAGTCGTCCGTGAGCAGTCCGAATCCGGGCAGGCAGGCCGTCCAGCCCCACTCCCCGACCTGTACGTCGAGGATGTCGACGACCAGCGCGTCACCGGGCTCGGCCCCGGTCACGTACAGGGGGCCGGTGACGGGATTGAGGGTGCCGAAGTCGAGCTCGGCGAGGTCTGCGGCGGTCGACGAGGCGGTCAGCTGACCGCCACCCGCGTCCTGGAACTCCAGGACCGCCTCGTCGCCGGGGGCGAGCGTGGCGACGGGCTTGACCGTCCGGTCCCAGGCGTGGTGCACCTGTCCGCGGTGGATGCTGAAATCACTCATGAACGGCGGGGCCTCCAGGTCGGGTTCGGTGTGGCGTGCGCGGTTGCTGCGGCTCCGCCGATCCTGGCGCGGCCGTGCGGGTTGCACAACACGGCCGGGCTCACGGGCCGGGCTCACGGGCCGGGCTCACGGGCCGGCCGCCGTGGAGCGTGACCCGGATGGCCGTCGGCGAACCGATTCGGCGGTTCCCGTTCGGGTGAGCCGTACAGCGACCGAGTGAACCGGCGGCCCGGCGGGGCCGGTGCCGGGACAGACTCGGGCGGAACGATCTTGCTTCGTTCCGCCCCGGCCTCGAAACGGCCCGAACGGCCCGAACAGCCCGTGCGGCTCGAACGAACCGCACGGCGAACCCCACAAGGAGTGCCCCCACCATGCGACTTCGTACCACTGCGGCCGCCGCCCTCGGCGCCCTCGCGCTCGTCGTCAGTCTCCCCGGCTCCGCGAGCGCGGCCGAAGGCGAGTTCGCCTACACGTACACCACCCCGCTCGGACACCGGCAGGCGGTCGCCCTGCTCGCGCCGCCCAGCCGGGACTGCGTCACCCTGCCCGGAGTCGCGGACCCGAACACCTCGGACCCGGCCGACAAGCCCTGGAACAACACCGATGCGACCGCGACGGTCTTCACCGGCCCGGACTGCACCGGCGACCACTACACCCTGCGCCCCAACGGGGGCAACGCCTCCAGCCGGCTCAAGCTCCGGTCGGTCGTCTTCAGCTGATCCGGCTCCGGGCGGGGCGGGGCGGGGGCGGTGCGGCCGATATCGGCAGGTGCCCGGCCGGCCGCGCAGGTAGGTTGCGGGGATGTCCTCCTCGCCCCGCCTCACCACCGTCACCTCGGACAACGTCGAGGAGGCCTGCGCCCTGCGGGTCCGCCCCGAACAGGACGGGCTCGTGAAACCGGTCGCCTGGTCACTCGCCCAGGCCTACGCCTCGCCCGAGACGGCGTGGCCCCGGCTGATCGTGGACGGTGAGCGGATCGTCGGCTTCGTGATGGCCTTCCTCGACGTGCGTTTCCACCCCGGGCAGCCGGGCGACCGGCCCCGCTCCGGGCTGTGGCGGCTGAACATCGACGCCGGACAACAGACCCGGGGCTACGGCCGGTTCGCGGTGGAGGCCGTCAACGACGAGCTGCGGCGCCGCGGGCAGACACGTACGACCGTCACGTACGTGCCCGGCGCGCACGGGCCCGAGGAGTTCTACCGGAAGCTGGGATTCCGGTCGACCGGTGAGCTGAGCGGCGACCAGGTGGTCGCCGAACTGGAGCTGGAGCCGCTCCCGGCCCCGGTCCCGGCTCGGTGACCTCAGGCCGGGACCGGCCCGCGCAGGGACGGGAATGAGCGGCCGGGTCCGGCGGGTTGTCGGGGCATGTCGACGCCACGCGTGATCCTTCTGCTGTCCGGAAGCCTGCGGTCCGGTTCCTCCAACGAGACGGTGCTGCGCACCGCGCGGGCGGTGACGCCCACTGGGGTGCGGGCCGTGCTCCACGAGGGGCCCGCGGCCCTTCCGCACTTCAACCCCGATGACGACGTCGAGCCGCTGCCGGAACCTGTGGCCCGGCTGCGCGCGGCGATCGACGCGGCCGACGCCCTGCTGATCTGCACCCCGGAGTACGCGGGGACCCTGCCGGGGGCGTTCAAGAACCTCCTCGACTGGACGGTGGGCGGTAGCGAGATCTGCGACAAGCCGGTCGCCTGGGTCAGCGCGGCCGCACCGGGTCGCGGCCTGGGCGCGGAGGCGACGCTGCGCACCGTGCTCGGCTACACGGGCGCCGTCGTCGTCGAGGACGCCTGCGTACGGGTTCCGGTGGACCGGCAGGCGGTCGGCCCGGACGGGATCATCACGGAGGCGGGCGCCCGGGAGCGGCTCGCGAAGGTGCTCGCGGTGCTGGCGGAATCCGCTTCGGACGCGGACGCGGATACGGGGACGGGGACGAAGTAGTCGTCAGCCGTCAGGCCGATTGCGGGCGGCCGGGGTTGTCGGCCAGCAGCGGAAACAGCCTGGTGACCACCGCCACGGCCTCGGCGCCTGCGGGGCGGGCCCCGGGGTGGTCCTCGCGGTCGCGATAGGCAGCCAGCAAGTCACGCACGGAGGAGGCGAGTTCGGCCGTCTCCGCCGGGGTGAGGTGGACGACGGCACTGAAGGACGCGCCCTGCCGCCACCCGGCCGGCGCCCGGTCGCGGTGGCTCAGCCAGTGCTGGTGGCTCTCGTCCTCCAGTCCGCGTGCGAGCGCGTCGAACTCCGCGCCCCTCCCCCGGTCCTGCTGCTCGCCCGAGGGTTCCCAGCGCAGCCGCCACGGCCGCACCCGGCCGCCCTTGTGCGGCGCTTCCTCGATGAGGCCGTGCGCGGCGAGCTGGCGCAGGTGGAACGAGCAGAGTCCGGAGCTGTGGCCGAGGCGGGTGGCGGCCTCGGTGGACGTCACCGTGCCGGCCTCCGCGAGCAGATCGAGCAGGGCTACGCGGACGGGGTGGTCCGGGAGCGGTTTGCGGGCCCGGTACGGCAGGGGCCCCGTGGACTCGGCTTGACGCTTTTCATCGCTCATTTTGCAAAGAGTGCTACTTTGCAAAGCATTCGGTCAAACCGGCCGTCCCGGCCGCCACGCGGCCGACTCCCCTGTGTGCGGAAGGCGTTGGTCATTCCCATGGCCGCTCGGTTCGACGACATCTCGCGGGAACGCCGGGTACACGTGCAGGGCGTACCCGTCGACGCCTTCCCCCGGTTCGCGCCGGAGGCCGAGCGGGGCTCGGTGCGCCGGATCACCGTCGTCGGGGAGGAGGCCCTGCGCCGCCCGTGCCGGGAGGTCACCGAGTTCGGCTCCGCCGGACTCTCGCGGCTGGTCGACGACATGTTCGCCACCAACCAGGTCGCGGAGGGAGCCGGGCTCGCCGCCAACCAGGTCGATGTGGACCTGCGGCTGTTCATGTGGGACATCACGGACGACTGGGGGGTGCGCCATGTCGGGCACATCGCCAATCCGGTCCTGGACGAGGTGCCGCCCGAGGAGCGCAGGCTGGTCGAGGAGTCCGAGGGGTGCCTGTCCGTCCCCGGCCCCTACCGGATGGTGGCCCGGCTGGACCGTACCGTCGCACGCGGCCGGGACAAGGACGGCAATCCGCTGGTGATCGAGGGCCGAGGCTACTTCGCCCGCTGCCTCCAGCACGAGACGGACCACCTGCGCGGCCATCTCTATCTGGACCGGCTGGCGCAGCGGGAGCGGAAGACGGCCCTGCGCGAGATGGCCGCCGCCAAGGACGAGACGTTCGCCCGGCGCGCCGCACTGGCCGCGAAGCTGGGCAAGTGACCGCCCGGCCCGGGGTCAGGGCCGGTCAGCGGTAGTCCTCCGGGTGGCCCTGCATCCAGGTGTTGACGCGGTCGCGGGTGCCGACCAGGTCCTTGAAGTGCTTCTCCAGGTTGGCCGTTGAGGTGTCGCCGGCCAGCGTGGTGCGGAGCTTCGCCGTCCACTCCAGGGGCTCCTTGAAGTGGCCGGGGCCCTGCGGGTCCACCTTCATCGAGGCGTCCAGGCCGGTCAGTTCCTCGTTCACCCGGCCCAGGAAGTAGTCGCAGTCCCCGGTGCCCGGGGTGCAGGTGTCGTTGAGGGTGGCCTGGAGGCCGGCGAAGGCGTCCCGCACCAGCTCGGGTCCGGGCGTCACGTCCGCCGCCGGCACCGCGTCCCCCTCGGCCTCGCCCGTTCCGGCCGGTTGAGCGGCGGCTTCGGCCGATTCCGCCCGGTCGGCCGACTCGTACACCGACGGGGCCACCTGCGGGACGTCACTCCCGGGCCCCTGCGACGTGGTCGCTTCGGTGCAGCCCGCCAGCGCTGTCACCAGGGCCGCCGCCACGGCCAGTGCCGAGGCATGTCTGTGGGCGTGCTTACGGTCTGACACAAGAGGCCCCCTCGTCGGATGGCCCAGACCTTACCTCGGGCCCCGGGCCGCCCAGCCCGTGATCAGCTTCTGGAGCGCGGGGGCGTAGAGGTCGGCGATGTGTTCCGGGGTGGCCAGGGCGCCGGCTCCCTCGCGGTGCAGGCTGAGGGTGGCGCCGAGGCCGAGCAGGTGTCCGGCCAGGAGCTCGGCGCGCAGGGACCGGTCCGGGCCGGAGAGCCGGGCGGTCAGGGCGTCGGTGACCTGTTCGTGGAACCGGTCGCGCAGCAGTGAGCGTTCGTCCTGGTTGCCGAGGGAGAACACCACACGCAGGAGCGGGTCGGACTTGAGCTCGCGGCGCCGGACCACCAGCGTGACGACCATGTGGCGGCCCAGCAGGGCGAGCGGGGCGTCGAACAGTTCGGCGGCGGCCGGGCCGAAGTCGGCCACGGTGTTGAACAGCTCCTCCTTGCGGCCGAAGTGCTTGACCACCAGGGCCGGGCTCACCCCGGCGTCCGCGGCGATCTGGCGGATCGTCACCTCGGCGTACGGGCGCTGCGTGAACGCCCGCCGGGCCGCGCGCAGGATCGCACCCCGTCCGGTGCCCGCGTCCGCGGACCCGGTGGCCGGTGCGGTGGCCTGGCCGCCGGTCATGCGCCCTCCTGGATCTGTGTTGGCCGTACACCGCCTTCGCGGATGTCCGGCGCCTTGCGGCTCTCCTTGACCGTACCCGCCCCGGCCTGCTTGTGGCCCGGCAGGAACAGGGTGACGACCAGGGCGGCGAGCGCCGCCCCCGCCGCGATCACGAAGACCAGCTGGTACGCGTGCAGGGTCGGAGCCGTACGTCCTCCCGCCTGGAACGTGATGTTGGCCAGGACCGCGGCGACCGTCGCACTGCAGAAGGCCTGTCCGATCGACCGCATGAGGGTGTTGAGCCCGTTGGCCGCCCCGGTCTCGCTGACCGGGACTCCGCGCATCACCAGGGCGGGCAGGGCCGAGTAGGCGATCGCCGTGCCCGAGGCGACGACGGTGGCCCCGGCGACGATCAGCCACAGGCTGTGGCTGGTGAAGTAGCGCACCCCGTAGCCGACGGCGATGATCCCGGCCGCCAGCGCGAGGCTGACCTTCGGGCCGCGCCTGGCCGATATCCGGGCCGAGACGGGCGAGAGCGCCACCATCGCCACACCCCCGGGCAGCAGGCACAGCCCGCTGACGACGAGGGAGGCGCCGAGCCCGTAACCGGTGGCCTTCGGCTCCTGCACCATCTGGGCGGTGACCAGCGAGTTCGCGTAGAACGCGAAGCCGATCAGCAGGGCGGCGATGTTGGTGAGCAGCACGGCCGGGCGGGCGGAGACCCGCAGGTCGACCATGGGCGTCGCGACGCGGAGCTCGTACGCGCCCCAGAGCAGCGCCACCACGACGGCCGTCACGAGCAGGCCCACCGTACGGACCGAACCCCAGCCCCAGTCGGCGCCCTGGGTGACCGCGAGCAGCAGGCAGACCAGCGCGGCGGACAGGCCGAGCGCGCCGACGGCGTCGAAGCGGCCCCGGCTGCGCAGCGGGGATTCCGGCACACAGCGCAGGACCAGCGCGATGTCGATGAGTCCGATCACGCCGGAGACCCAGAACATCGTGTGCCATTCGAAGTTCTCGATGACGACGGCGGCGACCGGCAGCCCGACGGCGGCGCCGATCCCGAGCGTGGAGCTCATCAGCGCGACGGCGGACAGGACGCGCTCGGGCGGCAGCTCGTCGCGCAGGATGCTGATGCCCAGTGGTACGACGGCGATCGCCGCACCCTGGAGGGCGCGGCCGGTGATCAGGACCCCGATGTGCGAACTGACCGCGCAGAGCACCGAGCCCACCACCAGCACCGCGAGCGAGGCGACGAGCACCCGCCGCTTGCCGTACATGTCACCGACCCGGCCCAGGACCGGGGTGAAGACCGCGCCGGTGAGGAGCGTGACGGTGACCAGCCAGCTCGCCGCGGCGGGGGTGGCGCCGGTCAGCGCGGGGATGTGCGGGAGCAGCGGGACGACGATCGTCTGCATGACCGCGACCACGACACCGCAGAACGCCAGCACGCCGACGGCGAAGCGGGGGTGCGGGGCCTGGACTGCGGGGGGCGCGGCATCGGCTGGGACGGGTATGTCCGCGGGCATGGCTCTCCGTACGGTGCTCGGCGGCAAGGCGGGGGTGTACGTGCGTTCACCCCCCGGAGTACTAGGGTAAACGCACGTACACCCCCTCGGCGACGGGTCGCCCGAAAGCCGCGTTAGCCTCGGTTCCGGTATCCGGGCCCGAGAAGCGGTACCGGACGACGGACGCGAAGGTGGAGGTGGCCGCGATGGCGAGGATTCCGGCAACGGCAGTGGCGGCGGGCGGACTGGTCGGCGGGTACGCCGTCGCGCGGTGGACCAGGAAGCGTCCGCTGGGCGGGGTCGCCCTCGCCGCCGCGGGCACCGCGGCGGCGTACGAGTGGAACCGGCAGGCCGGGGCGCGGGCCGCCGTCGGGCTGACCACCGCCTACGTCGCCGCCTTCGCGGGATCGCACCCGCTCGCCAAGCGGATCGGGGCGTGGCCCGCGGTCTTCACCGTGGCGGGCACGGTGGCCGCCGCGTCCTGGGCGGTCACGCGGCGCGCGGCCTGATCCCGGGGTGCGGGTGCGCCCGGGGGCGCCCGCACCGGGCGAGGCGCGGGTGCACCCCGGGGGGCGGTTGTCCTCAATCGCCGGACGGGCTTGGAATTGCCGGATCGCCCGGGTCAGCCTCCCAGCGCTCGCGACACCGTGTAGATCGCCAGCCCGGCCAGCGCGCCCACCACCGTGCCGTTGATGCGGATGAACTGCAGGTCGCGGCCGATGTGGGCCTCGATCTTCTTCGAGGTCTGCTCCGCGTCCCAGCCGGCCACCGTGTCGCTGATCAGCGACGTGATCTCCGTCCGGTACGTCGTCACGACGTACACCGCCGCGTCCTCCAGCCAGCCCTCCAGCTTCGCCTGGAGACGGCCGTCCGTCGCCAGCCTGGCGCCCAGGGACATCAGGGAGGCGCGGGCGCGCAGGCGCAGTTCGCTCTGCTCGTCCTCGGCCGCCGCGATGACCATCGTGCGGACCGAGGACCAGGCGGACGCGATGACGTCCTGCACCTCGCCGCGCCCCAGCACCTCCGACTTCAGCCGCTCCACCCGGGCCCGGGTCTCCGAGTCGGTCTGCAGGTCGGCCGCGAAGTCCGTCAGGAACGTGTCGATCGAGCCGCGCGCCGGGTGCCCCGGCATGTCGCGCATCTCCGTGAGGAAGCGCAGCAGTTCCTTGTAGACCCGCTCCCCCACCCGCTTGTCCACGAACCGGGGCGTCCAGCCCGGCGCACCGCCCTGCACCGCGTCCATCACCGAGTCGCCGTGCATCACCAGCCAGTCGTGAGCCCGGACACACACCAGGTCCACCACCTTGCGGTGGCCGCCGTCGGCGACGACCGTCTCCAGCATCTTGCCGAGGCTCGGGCCGACCTCCGCCGCGTTCGCCCGCCGGGTGATCGCCTCACCCACCACGGCCTGCACATCCGAGTCGCGCAGCACGGTCAGCGCACCGCGCAGCGCGGTCGCCAGCTCGGCCGTGACCCGGTCCGCGTGCTCGGGTTCCGCGAGCCACGCCCCGACCTTGCCGCCGATGCCCAGGGAGTGAATCCGCTCCCGTACGACATCGCCCGACAGAAAGTTCTCGCCCACGAAGGAACCGAGAGAGGCCCCGAGCTGGTCCTTCTTGGTGGGAATGATGGCGGTGTGCGGAATCGGCAGGCCGAGCGGACGCTTGAAGAGTGCCGTGACGGCGAACCAGTCGGCCAGCGCACCCACCATGCCCGCCTCGGCGGCCGCGGCGACGAAGCCCGGCCAGCCGCCCACCCCCTCGTTCTTCGCCCAGGTGGCGAGGACGTACACGAGCGCGACCAGCAGAAGGAGGCCCGTGGCCGTGGTCTTCATACGGCGTACGCCGCGACGCTTCTCCTCGTCCGCCGCCGTGTACGCGAACGAGGCCAGGGAGGCGGGGCGGCGGGTCCCCGCGCTCCTGCCGCCCGTGCCCGAAGCCGCGCCTTCGGCCGCCGCCGTACCGGTGTCCCGCTCGCCGGTTCCGGTGTCTTCGATCCGTTCCATCCGCTCCACCCGTCCGCGTACGCATCGTCCCCCGACGCCCCGTACGCATTGTCCTTACCCGACCTACTCCCGGGCCGCACGTTGAGTTCCCCGCGCCCTGCCGCATCATGGAACCGGCCCGCCAACAAAGGAGACACACCGCACATGCCCAGGCGCCAGGGGTACGCCCTGCTCATAGCTCTCGTGACCGGCACCGCCGCGCTCGCCGCCGTCGTGGCGTTCGCCGGCTCGATGCTGTTCTCCGGGCCCCGGGCGAAGGCCTCCGCGTCCGCCGCACCGCAGAGCACGGCCCGGCCGCCGGCGGCTCCGGCGCACTCCACCGGACTCTGGCTCGCCACCTGGGCGGCCGCACCCGTCCTCGGAGCCACCGACCCGAACCACGACCAGGACCTGACCCACCGCACCATCCGCAACGTCGTGCACACCAGCGTCGGCGGCAACGCCGCCCGCATCACCCTCTCCAACCTCTTCGGTACGCGGCCGCTGCTGGTCGACGACGTCACCGTGAACACCCGCCCGGTGACGTTCCGCGGGGCCCCGGCCACCACCATCGGCGTGGGCGGGAAAATCGTCAGCGACCCCGTCGTCGTCCCGGTCGCCGCCGACTCCGACCTCGTCGTCACCCTGCGCACCCCGACCGCCCGGGGCCCGATCACCGTGCACCCCAACAGCCACCAGAGCTCCTACGTGGAGACCGAGCAGGGCACCTGGCGCAGCACCGTCTGGCGCTACCTGACCGCCGTGGACGTGCGCAGCACGACAGCCGCCGGGACCGTCGTCGCGCTCGGTGACTCGCTCACCGCCGGCACCGGGTCCACCACCGACGCGAACAGCCGCTGGCCCGACGTCCTGGCCGACCGGATGAACGGCCGGTACGCGGTGGTGAACCAGGGCATCGGCGGCAACCGCATCCTGCACGACGGCATCGGGCCGCGCGCCCTCGACCGCTTCCGGCGCGATGTGCTGGACGTCAGCGGCGCGAAGACCGTCATCATCGCCCTCGGCATCAACGACGTGCAGGGCTTCCCCCAGCAGACCGACCCGCAGCGGATCACAGACGCCCTGCGCACCATGACGCGGCAGGCCCACGCGCACGGGATGCGGGTCGTCGGCGCGACCCTGATGCCGTACGACGGCTACCGCAGCTGGACCCCCGCGCAGGACGCCGTGCGCAACCGGGTCAACGAGACGATCCGGGCCGGCGGGGTCTTCGACCAGTTCCTGGACTTCGACCGCGAGATGCGCGACCCGGGCCACCCGTACCGGCTGAACCCCGCCTACGACTGCGGTGACCACCTCCACCTGAACGACGCGGGCTACCAGCGTCTGGGCTCCCTGGTGAACCCGGCCGACCTGGTACGCGTCCGGCCGTCGTCCGACGCGCTCTGAGGAACGCCGGGGCGGCGGGGCGGCGACAGGGGGAGAGGGCGGCGAGGCGGGGGCTACCGGCCGACCGCCCCCGTCCCCCCGTCGCCCTTCTCCAGCCGGCCGCGTGAGCGCTCCGCGTCCCGCAGCCGCTGCTTCTCCGCCCTGCTCCGCTTGCGCTCCACGCCCACGCCGCCCATCAGCGCGAAGCCGGTGACCCGCACCCGGGGGGAGTCCGGGGCCGGGACGCCCTCGTCCTTCGTGCTCTCCCCGAAGCCGCCCATGACTCCGATGCCCCGGACCTCGACGTTCAGGTCCGACGGAACCGTCACCTGCATACCGCCCATGATCGCGAAGCAACGGATGACCACCTCACGGTCCTCGAAGTTCGCCTCGCGCAGATCGATCTCACCGCCGCCCCACATCGCGAAGGCGGTGAACTTCCGGCCGACGGTCCAGTTGCCCCGGCGGCGGAACCCGCCCCAGAACGCGAAGGCACCGCCCGACGTCGCGGGCTTGCCCACCCGGTCCGGCCAGCGCGCCATCGAACCGGTCAGGACCTGCCCCGCGGGCGCCACCGGCGCCACCGCCGCGCCGACGGCCGGGAGGTCGCGGACGATCGGCTCCAACTCCCCGTGCGTGCGGGCCTTGTAGGTGGCTTCGAGGCGCTGCTCGAACTCCTCCATCTCCAGCCGGCCCTCGGCCACCGCCTCGCGCAGAGTCTCGGCGATACGTTCACGCTCGGCGTCGGAGGCACGCATGTCCGGAAGTTCGCTAGTCATAGGGCGCAGCCTATTGAAAGCCCGGACTTCCGTCACCGGACCACCTGCCCGCATCCGGCCCCCGCGGCCGAACCGGCGGCCGGTCTACGCGGCCGGCCCCGCATCCGGCCCAGTGGTCGACTGCTTGGCCGGCTGCTTGGTCGACGCGTACATCTTCGCGATCACGGCCTCGATGTCGGGCTCCCGCACCGAGAGATCCACCATCGGGTACTCCGCGGCGATCCGCGCCACCAGGGGCGCCGCCGACGCGGACGCCGGGAACGCCAGCCACTGCCGCGGCCCCTCCACCTTCACCGTGCGCACTGTGGGCTCCGACTCCAGCCGGATCGGCGGGAGTTCGCGCTCCAGATCGACCACCAGCGTCCGCTCGCTCTCCCCCACCTCGTGCAGCCCGGACAACGCCCCGTCGTACATCAGACGGCCGTGGTCGATCACCATCACCCGCCTGCACAACTGCTCGATGTCCGTCAGATCGTGAGTGGTGAGCAGCACCGTCGTACCGCGCTCCGCGTTCAGGTCCCGCAGGAATCCACGCACCTTGGCCTTCGACACCACGTCGAGACCGATCGTCGGCTCGTCGAGGTACAGCACCTCCGGATCGTGCAGCAGGGCCGCCGCGATGTCGCCGCGCATCCGCTGCCCCAGCGAGAGCTGCCGCACCGGGACGTCCAACAGCTCCTCCAGGTCGAGGAGTTCGACGCAGCGCTCCAGGTTGGCCCGGAAGCGGGCGTCGGGCACCCGGTACATCCGGTGGACCAGCCGGTACGAGTCGCGCAGCGGCAGGTCCCACCAGAGCGTGGTGCGCTGCCCGAAGACCACCCCGATCCGGTGCGCCAGCCTCGTACGCTCACGGGAGGGGTCGATGCCCGCCACCCGCAGCGAGCCGCCGCTCGGGGTGAGGATGCCCGTCAGCATCTTGATCGTCGTCGACTTCCCCGCCCCGTTGGGGCCGATGTAGCCGACCATCTCACCGCGCGCCACCCGGAAGCTGATGCCGTCGACGGCCCGCACCTCGCGGCGTTCGCTGCGCAGGAAGCCCGTGCGGCGGCGGACGTCGAAGACCTTCTCCAGACCGTCCAGTTCGATGAAGCTCTCGCCGGTGTCACTGCCGATGCCGGTGTCACTGTCGATGCCCGTGTCACTGTCGATGCCGGTGTCCGTACCCATGTCCGATGCCCCGCCCCGCTCGATGTCCGTCAACTTCCCGTACTCCGGTACGCCCGCAGACCCGCGCGCCAGGCCAGGCCCGCGACCGCCCAGCACAGCGCCGCCACCACCGGCGGCAGGAACGCCACCCAGTCCGGCAGGTCCAGCGGATAGTCCCGGCCCAGCACATACAGGGCCGGCAGCCAGTTCACGAACGCCAGCGGCACGACGAACGTGACCCCGCGCACCAGATCCTGCGCGAAGACCGTCGGCGGGTACTGGAGCAGCGTGTTGCCCCCGTACGTGAAGGAGTTCTGCACCTCCGAGGCGTCCTGCGCGAAGAACTGGAACGCCGCCCCGGCCACGAACACCGCCCCGAAGATCGCCGCCCCGCTCAGCAGCATCAGGGGCACCATCAGCACCCTCGCAACGGTCCAGTCGATGTCCAGGGTCACCAGCGCGTAGCCCAGCACCAGCGCCCCCTGTGTGATCCGCCCCAGCCTGCGCAGCGCGAAGCGGTCCGCCGCCACCTGCGCGATCACCGGAACCGGTCGCACCAGCAGCGTGTCCAGCGTCCCGTCCCGGACCCGCCGGCCCAGCCGGTCCATCGACCCCATCACCAGGTCCGCCAGTCCGAACGCCGTACCCGCTGCCCCGTACAGCAGGGCGATCTCCGGCAGCGTGTAACCGCCCAGCACGTCCACGTGCGAGAACATCAGCATGATCGCGACGAAGTCGAACGCCGTCGCCGCGAAGTTGCCGAACGCCGTCATCACGAACGACGCCCGGTACGCCATCGTCGAGCGCAGCCACATCGCGGCGATCAGCCCGTACGCCCTGACCCCCTCGACCACCCGCGACCGGGACTCGAACACCGCGGCGGGCGCCTCCGCCACGACCGCCTCCAGCGCCTCAGCCACCCTGGACCACCACCCTCCGTGTCGCCGCCGACTGCAACAGCCGCCCCGCCAGCAACAACGCGAGCGCCCAGCCGGCCTGGAACCCGTACGCCTGCACCAGACCCCACCCCGTGCGCTTGCCCAGGAAGACATCCGCGGGCACCTGGAGCAGCGCCGACCACGGCAACGCCCGCGCCACCTCGCCCAGCAGCCCGGGGAACAGGTTCAGCGGCAGCAGCAGCCCGGAGAAGAACATCCCCGCCAGGGACGCGATCTGCGCCACCCCCGCCCCGTCCAGCAGCCAGAACGCGGACAGCGCCACCAGATAGCGGATCGAGAAGCTCACCACGACCCCCAGTCCCACCGAGACCAGGAACGCCGGCCAGATCCCCGGCGAGGTGGGCAGCGCCAGATCGAAGGCCATCGACCCCAGCAGCATCGGCACGATGCCGCGCCCCAGCAGATGGAACGAGGCACGCCCCAGATCGCCTGCCAGCCACCACAGTTGAAGATCGATCGGCCGGTAGAGATCGACCGCGACATCCCCGGTACGGATCCGCTCCACCAGCTCTTCCTCGAAACCGCCGCCCATCATCGCGCACGTCATCAGCAGCGCCTGGCCCAGCCACACGTACGTGAGCGCCTGCGGCATGTCGTAGCCGCCGAGCTGCGGCCGCTCGTCCCACAGCGCCACGTAGGTGTACGCCATGATGAATCCGAAGACGGTGTTGGTGAAGATCCCCGCGACCGTCGCGATCCGATACGTGGCATAGCGCCGGAACCCACCCGCCGCCACCACCGCATAGAGCCGCACCGCACCCCACCCCCCGGTAACGAACGCCGCCCGCGAGCGGCACCAAAGCGCACGAGCCTAGTCCAGCCGGGGCAGCCGCCGCGACCGCTTTTCGGGGCAGATCCGGTGGTTATACCGGAGAAAAGGGCACTATGGGGGAACTGACCGCGGCCGAGGAGTCTGCACCGACATGAGCGACGAGCCACAGCAGCAGAACGGGGACCCCGACCCCAGGGGCTGGCGCCCCAGAGACCTGCCTGCCGACGCTGCCGCCCCCGGAGACGAGCCCGGCCGGACCGGAAGCGACCGGACCGGGGAGACGGGAGAGAGCGGGGAGCCCGGCGGAACCGCGGCGACCGGCGGGACCGCGGCGACCGGCGCCAAGCAGAAGAAGCCCAAACGCCCCAGACGCACGGGCTGGCGCCGCGCACTGCCCACCTGGCGGATGGTGCTCGGCGGCATCCTCCTCATCGCCCTGGTCCTGATCGGCGGCTTCATCGCCGGGTACCAGCTCGTCGACATCCCCTCCGCCAACGCCAGCGCCACCGCCCAGTCCAACGTCTACCTCTACAAGGACGGCAGCGTCATCGCCCGCGACGGCGAGGTCAACCGGGAGAACGTCAAGCTCGCCCAGGTCCCCCGCCCCGTCCAGCACGCCGTCCTCGCCGCCGAGGACCGCGACTTCTACTCCGAACGCGCGGTCGACATCAAGGCGATGTTCCGGGCCGGCTGGAACACCCTGACCGGCAAGGGCAAACAGGGCGGCTCGACCATCACCCAGCAGTACGTCAAGAACTACTACCTGGGCCAGGAACAGACCGTCGGCCGCAAGATCAAGGAGTTCTTCATCGCGATCAAGCTCAACCGCGAGGAATCCAAGAACCAGATCTTCGAGGGCTACCTCAACACCAGCTACTTCGGCCGCAACGCCTACGGCATCCAGGCCGCCGCCCAGGCCTACTACAGCAAGGACATCGGCGACGTCACCACCGCCGAGGGCGCCTACCTCGCCTCCCTGCTCAACGCGCCCAGCGCGTACGACGTCATCACCCACCCCGAGAACAAGGCCGCCGCCGTCGCCCGCTGGAACTACGTACTCGACGGCATGGTCAAGGAGGACTGGCTCGGCGCCGCCGAACGCGCCGCCATGACCTTCCCCCCGCCCGGCCGGGTCAAGCCCGCCAACAGCCTCTCCGGACAGCGCGGCTACATCATCCAGGCCGTCGAGGACTACCTCGTCCGCAACGACGTCCTCGACGAGAAGACCCTCGCCACCCGCGGCTACCGGATCACCACCACGCTGGAGAAGAAGAAGCAGGACGCCCTCGTCGAAGCCGTCGACGACAACGTCATGTCCAAGACGAGCAAAGACCGCAAGGCCGACCGCAACGTCCGCGTCGGCGGCGCCTCCATCGACCCCGCGACCGGCCGCGTCGTCGCCATGTACGGCGGCATCGACTACACCAGGCAGTACGTCAACAACGCGACCCGCACCGACTACCAGGTCGGCTCCACCTTCAAGCCGTTCGTCTTCACCTCAGCCGTCGCCAACGACTCAACCACCCAGGACGGCCGGCGCATCACCCCCACCACCATCTACGACGGCACCAACAAGCGCATGGTCCAGGGCCCCGACGGACCCACCGGCTACGCCCCCGCCAACGAGGACGACAAGAGCTACGGGCCCATCACCGTCAGCACCGCCACCGACAAGTCCGTCAACGCCGTCTACGCCCAGATGGCCCAGGACGTCGGCCCCGGCAAGGTCCGCCAGACCGCCGTCGACCTCGGCATCCCCAAGGACACCCCCGACCTCACGGCGTCCCCGTCGATCGCGCTCGGCCCCTCGACCGCCAGCGTCCTGGACATGACCGACGCCTACGCAACCCTCGCCGGCCACGGCAGACACGGCGCCCACGTCCTCGTCGACAAGGTCACCAAGGACGGCGTGGCCGTCAGACTCCCGGACCGGAGCACCGAACAGGCCGTCAGCCGCCAGGCGGCCGACACCACCACCTCGATCCTGCGGAGCGTCGTCGACGGCGGCACCGGAACCGCCGCCCAGGGCGCCGGCCGTCCCGCCGCCGGCAAGACCGGCACCGCCGAGGAGGACAAGGCCGCCTGGTTCGCCGGCTACACACCCGAACTGGCCACCGTCATCGCCGTCATGGGCCAGGACCCCACCACCGGCGTACAGAAGCCGCTCTACGGCGCGCTCGGGCTGCCCCGCATCAACGGCGGCGGCGCACCGGCCGAGACCTGGGCCCAGTACACCGGCGCCGCGCTGCGCGGCGCCCCCGTCCAGGACTTCACGCTCGACCTGGAGAGCGGCGCCGACGAAACCGAACTGCCCAGCACGCAGAGCAGTTCACCCGGCAACACCCGTCAGCCGTCCCGAACCCCCTCCGGCACCACCTCGAACCCCCCGCCCACCACCCCGTCCACCCCGCAGAGCCCGCCTGCCACCACCGGCACACCCACCGGCGGCACCGATGCCGGAGGCACCGACACCGCAGGCGGCACGGACGGCGGGACCGACGGGGGCACGGACGGGGGCACGGACACCGGGGGCGGCGACAGCGGCGGCGGGGACAACGGCGGAACGGGTAACGGCACGGGCACCGCCGGCGGCCTCCTGGAAGGCGCCCGCGGCACCCGCGCCCCCGGCCGCCTGTAGGCGGTACCCGCGAAGTCCCGCCCGGCCCTCTCCACAGACCGGGCGCTACCCGTCAGTGACCCGAAGTCGCCTTCAGCCCCACGACGGCCACCAGCAGCAGACACACGAAGAAGATCCGGGCGGCCGTCACCGGCTCATGCAGCACCACCATGCCCAGCACCGCCGCACCGGCAGCGCCGATGCCCACCCACACGCCGTACGCCGTACCGATGGGCAGCGTCCGCGCCGCATGGGACAGCAACACCATGCTCGCCACGATCCCGAGACCCGTGAACACACTCGGCCACAGCCGGGTGAACCCCTCGGTGTACTTCATCCCGATCGACCAGGCCACTTCCAGCAGACCGGCGATCACCAGCAGAACCCACGCCATGACAGAACCTCCGACGAGACGAACACGCGAACAACACGGATGCGTCGTCTTTGCGAAGCCCGGTACGGCGCGTCTCGTCGGGGTCCCACCACCGTAGCAAAGAACAGGCAAAAGGCCTGGTGACACCGGTCACCAGGCCTTGCACACCACAATCGGGGCTACAGATACAGGCCGGTCGAATCCACCGAGCCCTCGAACCGGTCCGCCGCCACCGCGTGCAGATCGCGCTCCCGCATCAGCACGTACGCCACCCCCCGCACCTCGACCTCGGCCCGGTCCTCGGGGTCGTACAGCACCCGGTCCCCCGGCTCCACCGTCCGCACGTTCTGGCCGACCGCCACCACCACGGCCCACGCCAGACGGCGGCCGACCGCGGCCGTCGCCGGAATCAGGATGCCCCCGCCGGAACGGCGCTCGCCCTCGGGCGAATCGGACCGGACCAGCACACGGTCGTGCAGCATCCGGATGGGCAGCTTGTCGTCCGCGTTCTCGCTCACGCCCCGCAACCTACCTGGCCGACCCGCCACCACACGCCCGAGGGGGCACCCCGGCCGCTCCCCACGCCGGGTCCGCGCCCCGCCCCCGCTACTTCCTGCGCCGCCCCGCGGACACCGTGAGCAGACCCACCACACCCACCGCGAGCAGCGCCGCCGGAACAACCCGCTCCAGCCGCGGCCTGCCGTCCACCGTCACGAACTGGGCCTTCACGTCCGACACCGTCCGGTTCACCGCGACGAACGCCCGCCCGGCCGTCCGGTCCACGGCCTCGGCGGCCTTCGCCTTCGCGTCACCCATGATCGTCTTCGGGTGCACCCGCACCCCGATCTCATCGAGCACCACCGCGAGCTGCTCACGCCTGGTGATGATGTCCGCCTCGATCTGCGCAGGGCTCCTGGCATCCGACACTGCGCCGCCTCCGTGGTCCTCGTCCGGTAAACCTTCATCGACAGTCTGTCAGCTCGGCCGCCCCCGCACCCGGCGGCACCCCTATTACTCTCGGTCCCGTACACCCCACGTACCAACGAGGAGAACCATGAGCGAGCGACTCAAGACCGGCGACACCGCCCCCGCCTTCACCCTCCCGGACGCCGACGGCAACGACATCGCGCTCGCAGACCACAAGGGCCGCAAAGTCATCGTCTACTTCTACCCGGCGGCTCTTACCCCCGGCTGCACCAAGCAGGCCTGCGACTTCACCGACAACCTCGACCTGCTGGCCGGCGCCGGATACGACGTCATCGGTGTCTCCCCGGACAAGCCCGAGAAGCTCGCCAAGTTCCGCGAGAAGGAGAACCTCAAGGTCACCCTCGTCGGCGACCCGTCCAAGGAGACCCTGGAGGCCTACGGCGCCTTCGGCGAGAAGAAGCTCTACGGCAAAACGGTGACGGGCGTCATCCGCTCCACGGTGGTCGTCGACGAAGAGGGCAAGATCGAGCATGCCTTCTACAACGTCAAGGCCACCGGCCACGTCGCGAAGATCATCAGGGACCTGGGGATCTGACACCGGCAGCCGGCGGCCGGGGATTGGGCCGAATGGCCGAAAAAGTGTGATGGACATCCCAATCTCTCGCCGATTCGGTTTGCGACCGCCATGACCGCGCAGAAGCCTTCCCTGGAACACCCACCGAGGAAAGGACCCGGCCATGGCGGCCTCCGACCCCCATCAGGCGGCCGACCCCGAAGCGGTCAAACGCCATCCCGCCCTCTTCCGCGCCATCCGCAAACGGCAGAATCCCAAGCTGCGGCGGACGGACATCACGGTCACGGACGACCAGGCGGTCAAGCGTGCCGTGAAGGCGGCCTCGCTCGGCAACGCCATGGAGTGGTTCGACTTCGGCATCTACTCCTACATGGCCGCGACCCTGGGTCACGTCTTCTTCCCGGGAGGGAGCGACACCACCCAGCTCCTCTCCTCCTTCGCGACCTTCGCCGTCGCCTTCCTCGTGCGCCCTCTCGGTGGCATGTTCTTCGGCCCGATGGGCGACAAGGTCGGCCGCAAGAAGATCCTCGCCCTCACCATGATCATGATGGCGATCGGCACCTTCGCGATCGGCCTCATCCCCTCGCACGGCTCCATCGGCCTCTGGTCGCCCGTCCTGCTCATCTTCTTCCGGATGCTCCAGGGCTTCTCGACCGGCGGTGAGTACGGCGGCGCGTCCACCTTCATCGCCGAGTACGCCCCCGACAAGCGACGCGGCTACTTCGGCAGCTTCCTCGAATTCGGCACGCTCGCCGGCTACGTCGGGGCCTCGGGTCTGGTCACGCTGCTGTACGCGCTCCTCAACGACACCCAGATGGAGTCCTGGGGCTGGCGCATCCCGTTCCTCGTCGCCGGTCCGCTCGGCCTCGTCGGCCTCTACCTGCGACTGCGCCTGGACGAGACCCCGGCCTTCCAGAAACTGGAGGGCGGCACCGCACACGCCACCGAGGCCGCGGACGGCGTCGAGGTGACCGCGAAGGGCGACCTCGCCAAGATCTTCCGCGACTACTGGCCGACGCTGATCCTCTGCATCTGCCTGGTCGGCGCGTACAACATCACCGACTACATGCTGCTGTCGTACATGCCGACGTACCTCTCCGACGAGCTCGGCTACAGCGAGACCCACGGACTGCTCATCCTGCTCGGCGTCATGGTCTTCCTGATGCTGATCATCAGCCAGGTCGGCAAGCTCTCCGACCACTTCGGCCGCAAGCCGCTCCTGATGACGGGCATGCTGGGCTTCCTGATCTTCTCCCTGCCCGCCTTCCTGCTCATCCGGCAGGGCAGCATTCCGGCCGTCTCCCTCGGCATGCTGATGCTGGGCCTCTCCCTGGTCTGCATGCTCGGGACCATGTCCGCCGCCCTCCCGGCCCTGTTCCCCACCCAGGTCCGCTACGGCTCCCTGTCGGTGGGCTACAACCTGTCGGCGTCGATCTTCGGCGGTACGACGCCGTTCGTCATCACGGCCCTGATCAGCGTCTCGGGCACCAACCTGATGCCGGCGTACTACGCGATGGGCGCGGCCGTGGTCGGCGTCATCGCCGTGGCCTGCATGAAGGAAACGGCCAACAAGCCCCTGGACGGCTCGCCGCCCTCGGTGGAGACGAGCGCGGAGGCGGAGGAACTGGTGCACTCCCAGACACCGGATCCGAAGTTCTGACCCCTGCCCCACGCTGCGCGGCCCGTACGGCTTCACTTCGAAGCGGTACGGGCCGTTCCGCATCTTGTCGGATATCGGACGTGACTCCCCGATAATCGGTTCGTTGATCCGTACGAGGCCACGAACGCGTGGCCGGATGCGGAGGAATCATGCGAGTGAGCTCGTACCCACTAGAGCGACTCTCGGACGCCGTCTCATCATCACGGACGTTGTCCGAGGCCCTGACCAAGCTCGGGGTGGACCCCAAGAGTCCGACCAGGGCCTACCTGAGAGAACGCCTGCGGAAGTTGGGCGTGGACACCGGGCATTTCGAACGCGAGGGCGCTCGCTGGACGAGGGAGAGCCTTGAGCCCGTCGTCGTCGCTTCGAAGAGTGTGAATGAGGTGCTTCGCCGTCTCGGCCTTGAGGTGGTCGGCGGAAACCACACAAATATCAGCCGCCGCATCCGGGCGTACGGCCTGGAAACGTCTCATTTCACCCGGCCCTCACGAGCTGGTATCAAGCAGCATCGCCGGACGCCTCAGGAACTGCTGGTCCACGACGATTCACCCCACGCTCACCGCACACCCGGCGCCCGCCTCAGAGCCGCGATGACAACGCTCGGCGTCGCGGAGCAGTGCGCAATCTGCGGGATCGATCCGGTGTGGTGCGGCCGGCCTCTCCCACTGGAGGTTGACCACATCAACGGCAGGTGGCGGGACAACCGCCTGGAGAATTTGCGGCTTCTGTGCCCCAACTGCCACTCGGCGACCGACACGTATCGCGGGCGCTCCAAGGGGCGCACGCGCTACGGAGCGGACAGCCGATGAGCGACAGGCAGCGGTACACCCGGGAGCGACTCATCCAAGCTGCGGACCGGTGCGCTGACATCGGCGAAGTCATAGCGTTCTTCGGGACACGCCCGTACAGCCAACTCGACCGGTATCTGATCCGCCGGTTCGCTCACTTCGGCATCGACATCTCTCACTTCCGCCAAAAAAGCTCCGACACCGCCAGAACACGGCCGTCGGCCGGGGCACTCCACCAGGCCGTGATGGACTCACGCTCCCTGGCAGAGCTACTGCGCAAGCTCTCACGCCGGGACAACATGCATGAGCGGCATCTGGTGCGCCGGTGGATCGCCGAGGAAGGGCTGTCACTCTCGCATTTCCTTGGGCAAGCACACCAGCGCGGTATGCCGGGCCCGACTCCCGCGAAGCACCCGGACGAAGTGCTGGTGAAGCACGACACCGAGCGTCGGACGAAGACCATGGTCCTGCGGCGAGCCCTTATCGAGGTCGGCGCACCTGAGTGCTGCACAGGATGTGGGACGGAGGCCGTATGGCATGGCAAGCCCATCACCCTGGAGGTCGATCACATCAACGGCGACTGGAGCGATGACCGCGCCGAGAACCTTCGGCTCCTCTGTCCGAACTGCCATGCCATCACCGACACGTGGTGCCGCGGGAGAGCGCGCCGGAAGGTGCAGGCATAGAACTCGCCTGTCGGCGCCCGGTAGCATGTCAGGCGTCCGGCGGCGGTGGTGCAGAGGTGACACAGCAGATTTAGGATCTGTGGCCCGTGAAACGGCTTGAGGGTTCGAATCCCTTCCGCCGCACTGAGCGAAACGGCCTGCGCCCCGGGAGTCGGAGCGCAGGCCGTTCACGTGTCTAAGACTCACCCCACCAGCTCCCGCACCACCGGTACCAGTGCGCGGAACGCCAGGCCCCGGTGGCTGATCGCGTTCTTCTCCGCCGGGGTCAGCTCCGCGCAGGTGCGGGTCTCGCCCTCCGGCTGGAGGATCGGGTCGTAGCCGAAGCCGTGGGTGCCGGACGGGGTGTGGCGCAGGGTGCCGGGCAGGCGGCCCTCGACCACGCGTTCCGTGCCGTCGGGGAGCGCGAGGGCGGCGGCGCAGGCGAAGTGGGCGGCGCGGTGCGGGGCGTCGATGTCGGAGAGCTGGGCGAGGAGCAGGTCGAGGTTGGCCCGGTCGTCGCCGTGGGTGCCGGCCCAGCGGGCGGAGAAGATGCCGGGGGCGCCGCCGAGGACGTCGACGCAGAGGCCGGAGTCGTCGGCGACGGCCGGGTGGCCGGTGGCCTGCGCGAGGGCGTGGGCCTTGAGGAGGGCGTTCTCCGCGAAGGTGACGCCGGTCTCCTTGACGTCGGGAATCTCGGGGTACGCGTCCGCGCCGACGAGTTCGTGGGTGAGGCCTGCGGCGGCGAGGATCGCGTGGAGTTCGGTGATCTTCCCGGCGTTGCGGGTGGCGAGGATGAGGCGGGTCATGGGTCGATTATCGCCGCCTCGGGCATACGCCGATTACGGGGTGCAGACCTTGCCGATCTCCTTGGCCGCGTCGGTGACCGGGGTGATGTCGGGGGTCTCGTCGCCCTTGTCGATGGAGTCGCGGACGTTTCCGACGCCGTTCCGGAGGTCGTCGACGGCCTTGCTGAGGTCGGCGTTGTCGGTCTTGTCCCCGAGGTTGCCGAGTTCCTTCTCGATGTCGTCGAGGGCTTCGGAGGCCTGGCTCGGGTCGTTCGAGGCGTTGGTGACGGCCTGCTGGAGGCTGTTCACGCTGGTGGCGATGGCGTCGGCGGTCTGTACGCAGTCCATCGCCTTGTCGAGGGCGCCGCAGCCGGCTGCCGCGGTGGCGGTGAGCAGTACGGCGGTGACGGCCAGTGCGGTGCGGTGGCGTCGGTGGCGCGCGGCCATGGTGTGGTCCCTCCCCGGGTGCGGATACGCGGACGGGCGCACGGTTCGACCCGTGCGCCCGTACTCGTATCGACGCTGTGCGTGGGGACTTGGTTGCTTCTTTACCTGAGCTGGTGGCTAACCGTGCACGAGCTCGTCAGGCGCCGAGGGTGCGGGTGAGTGCGTCGTTCTGGAACGCGGTGAGGTCGACGCAGCCGGCGGTGGCGAGGTCGAGGAGGGCGTTCAGTTCGGCGCGGTCGAAGGGTTCGGCCTCGGCGGTTCCCTGGACCTCGACGAAGCGGCCGTCGCCGGTGCAGACGACGTTCATGTCGGTCTCGGCGCGGACGTCCTCCTCGTAGCAGAGGTCGAGGAGGGGGGTGCCGTCGACGATGCCGACGCTGATGGCGGAGACGGTGCCGGTCAGCGGCTTGCGGCCGTGCTTGATGATCTTCTTGCCCTGGGCCCAGGTGATGGCGTCGGCGAGGGCGACGTAGGCGCCGGTGATGGCGGCGGTGCGGGTGCCGCCGTCGGCCTGGAGGACGTCGCAGTCCAGGACGATGGTGTTCTCGCCGAGGGCCTTGTAGTCGATGACCGCGCGCAGCGAGCGGCCGATGAGGCGGCTGATCTCGTGGGTGCGGCCACCGATCTTGCCGCGTACGGACTCACGGTCGCCGCGGGTGTTGGTGGAGCGGGGAAGCATGGAGTACTCGGCGGTGACCCATCCTTCGCCGCTGCCCTTGCGCCAGCGCGGGACGCCTTCGGTGACGGAGGCGGTGCAGAAGACTTTGGTGTCGCCGAAGGAGACGAGTACGGATCCTTCGGCGTGCTTGCTCCATCCGCGTTCGATGGTGACGGGGCGGAGCTGGTCGGGGGTGCGGCCGTCGATACGAGACATGGCGGAAGCCTAGCGGCCGGATGACAGGGCCTTTGGCCTGCCGTCCAGGGACTTTCGACATTTACTGTGCAAATGCGATTTTGCTTAATATTTAGAGGTAAATGGTCTTCAATGCAGGAAGGTTTGAATGTCTGTCCCCATGAGCGAGACGATCCGGCCACAGGCCGCACCGCACGTCACCGGGATGGACGGGCTGCCGTTCGCCCAGGTACTGGAGGGTGCGCCGCACGGCGTTCTCGTCGCGTCCGCCGAGCTGGATGCGACGGCGGTGTACGCGAACGAGCGGCTGGCGGAGCTGTTCGGCACTGCGGTGCCGATGGAGCCGGGCGGGCTGGCGCGGGCCGCGACGTCGTTCCATGACCGCAACGGTGAGCCGATGCGGTTCTCCGAGACGCCGCTGGGCATCGCGCTGGGGCTGCGGCGTCCGTCGCGGGCGGAGATGCGGTATCAGCCGGAGGGCCGCCCGGCGCTGTGGCTGGACATCAGCGCGAGTCCCCTCGTCCGCGGTCCGGGCGAGCAGCCGCTGGCGGTCGCGCACGTGCATGACGTCTCGCAGCAGCGGCGCTCGGCCGGTGAGCTGGACGAGGTGAACCGCCGGCTCGCCGAGCAGTTGGAGGACGCGACCTGGGTGCACAGCCTGACCGAGCGGCTGACGGATCACGACACCGTGGACGGCCTGCTGCACCAGGTGCTGGGTGAGGGGGCGCGGCTGTTGCAGGCGGAGATGGGGGTGGCGCGGTTGCGGAGTGAGGACGGCACCTCGATGGAGACGCGTGCGCTGTGCGGGCGGCCGGCGGATGTGCGGGTGGTGCGTGAGGCGATCGCGGCGTTGCAGCCGGGGAAGTTCCTGGTGGACGAGGCCGAGGATGCGGGGGGTGCGCTGATCGTGGAGGACGTGGAGACGGACCCGTCGTGCTCCGCGAGCGTCCGGGCGATGGCGCGGGCGGCGGGTTTTCGCAGTGCCTACGCGTTGGCGTTGAGCACGACGTCGGGCAGGCGGCTGGGCGTGCTGGCGTGGGCGTGGCGCAGGCCCGGACGGCCGACGGTGCGGCAGCGGCAGCTGGTGGGGACGTACTGCCGGTTCGCCGGGCAGATGGTCGAGAACAACATGCTGTACGAGCGTGAGCGCCGGATCGCGGGGACGCTCCAGCAGTCGATGCTGGCGCAGGAGCTGCCGGAGATCGCCGGGGTGCAGATCGCCGCGTGCAGTCTGCCGGGGGCGCGGGGGATGCAGGCCGGGGGCGACTGGTACGACGTGGTGGTGTTGCCCGGCGGCAAGGCGGGTCTCGCGTTGGGCGACGTCATGGGCAAGGGGCTGCGGGCGGCGACGGCGATGGGGCAGTTGCGTACGGCGTTGCGCAGTTACGCGCTGGTGGAGGGCGAGGATCCGGTGGCGGTGCTGACGGATCTGAACGCGTTGAGCCAGGACATGGCCCTGACGGATCTGGCGACGGTGCTGTACCTGACGGTGGGATCCGCAGGAGCGCAGGGCGGTGGTGGCGTCGGCCGGACATTGTCCGCCGTTGCTGGTCGACCATTCGGGGGCGCGGTTCCTGCGTGCGGGGCAGGGCGTGCCGTTGGGTGTGGTCGACGAGTGGGACGCGGAGGCGGACGAGTTCGAGCTGCCGGCGGGAGCGTTGCTGGTGCTGTACACGGACGGCTTGGTGGAGCGGCGCGGGGAGGAGTTGGGGGTGGGACTGGAGCGGTTGCGTGCGGCGGCGTTGGCGGCGCCCTCGGACGTGGGTGACCTGTGCGCGTATCTGGTGGAGGCGTGTCTGGGTGAGAGCGAGGCCACGGACGACGTGGCGATCCTGTCGGTGCGGGTGCGCTGATCGGGTTGTGCGCGGCGCGGAGGCCGGCGCCGGGTGCACCGCAGGCCCCGTCCTGGTGGGACGGGGCCTGCGGGTGTCGGGCCCGGGGCCCGTACGGGTTCAGCGGTGGGTCACATCATGTCTTCGATGTCGGCGGCGATGGGGTCCGCGTCGGTGCCGATGACGACCTGGATCGCGGTGCCCATCTTGACGACGCCGTGGGCGCCGGCGGCCTTGAGCGCGGCTTCGTCGACCTTGCTCGCGTCGATGACCTCGGTGCGGAGGCGGGTGATGCAGCCTTCGACCTCTTCGATGTTGTCGATTCCGCCGAGCCCGGCGACGATCTTCTCAGCCTTGCTGGCCATGGCCTTCTCCCTGGTTCTTCACGTACATGTGACGGCCCACCATGGGTCCGTTTCGTCACGGTAACGCACGGTTGGCCCAACTTCGCGGGCGGGCAGCCGAGCCATCGCCAATGATGACGATCACCGGCGCCCTGCCTTCCGGGCGGGCTCCGCACCGTACCGCAACTGGTCTACACCAGTGTGCAACAACCCCCAATCGCGCCTTGTTCCGGGAGGACGCCGATGAGCTCAAGCAGCGCAGCGATCCCACAGAAGCAGTGGTGGAACGGTCTGTTCCAGGGCCTGCAGAAGATGGGGCGCAGCCTTCAGCTGCCGATCGCCGTGCTGCCTGCGGCGGGCATTCTCAACCGGCTCGGCCAGCCGGACGTGTTCGGTGACGACGGTCTGGGCTGGACCAACCTCGCCAAGGTGTTCGCGGCGGCCGGTGGCGCACTGCTCGACTCGGGGCTCGGTCTTCCGCTGCTGTTCTGTGTCGGCGTGGCGATCGGGATGGCGAAGAAGTCGGACGGTTCGACGGCGCTGGCGGCGGTGACGGGCTTCCTCGTCTACTACGCGGTGCTGCACGCCTTCCCGGTGGACTGCGACGAGGGTTCGACGTTCGTGTCGGGCGGCGTCTGGTTCGGTACGTGCGTCACGGGCGACGCGCAGGTGACGGCGGCCGCGTACCAGAACCCGGGGGTGTTCGGCGGGATCGTGATGGGGCTGATGGCGGCCTGGTTCTGGCAGCGGTACCACCGGGTCAAGCTGGTGGACTGGCTGGGCTTTTTCAACGGCCGCCGACTGGTCCCGATCATCATGGCGTTCGTCGGTCTGGTCTTCGCGGCGTTGTGCGCGTGGCTGTGGCAGCCGGTCGGTGACGGTCTGACCAGCTTCTCCGAGTGGCTGGTGGGCCTGAACTGGCTGGGTTCCGGCATCTTCGGTGTGGCCAACCGCGCGCTGCTCGTGTTCGGTCTTCATCAGTTCCTGAACACGTTCGTCTGGTTCCAGTTCGGTGACTACACGAAGCCCGACGGGACGATGGTGCACGGTGACATCAACCGGTTCCTGGCGGGTGACCCGACCGCGGGGCAGTTCACCACGGGCTTCTTCCCGATCATGATGTTCGCTCTCCCCGCGGCCGCGCTGGCGATCTACCACTGCGCGAAGCCGCATCGCCGCAAGGCGGTCGGGGGTCTGATGGTGTCGGTCGGCCTGACATCGTTCGTGACGGGAATCACGGAGCCGATCGAGTACTCGTTCCTGTTCGTCGCACCCGTGCTGTACGCGATCCACGCGGTGCTGACGGGTGTCTCGATGGCGCTCTCGTGGGCGCTCGGGGTGAAGGACGGCTTCAGCTTCTCGGCGGGCCTGATCGACTACGTCATCAACTGGAGCCTGGCCACCAAACCATGGCTGATCATCCCGATCGGGCTGGGCTTCGCCGTGGTGTACTACGCGATCTTCCGGTTCGCGATCATCAGGTTCAACCTCCAGACCCCGGGCCGGGAGCCCGACGAGGTGGAGGAAGAAATCGAGAGCAACCTCACGAAGTAGCCGCCGGTAAGGGCTTGTAGCCCGTACCGCCAAGGCCCCCGGACCACTCGGTCCGGGGGCCTTCGGCATGTCACGTTGCGTGTGCGATGGCCACTGCGAAGTAGTCGCAAATTGCAGGTTCCTTATCTAACCCTCACCGTGCTAAAACTGGTCTACACCACTCAGTGGTCCAGACCACGTGGCGTTCTGCCGCGTCTATCGAGTCGTCGCCCACCAAAAAACCTGTCCCTGGCGGCGCCTTGCCTACTGGAGGAAGTTGATGAGTACGGCCACCGCCACGGCGGCCCCCGCGAAGAAGCGGGGCTCCGGCCTGTTCCAGGGCCTGCAGAAGGTGGGACGCAGCCTCCAGCTGCCGATCGCCGTGCTGCCGGCCGCGGGCATTCTGCTCCGCCTCGGCCAGCCCGACGTCTTCGGTGACGACGGCCTCGGCTGGCACAAAGTCGCCTCCGTGTTCGCCACCGCGGGTGCGGCGGTCTTCGACAACCTGCCGCTGCTCTTCTGCATCGGTGTCGCGATCGGCTTCGCCAAGAAGTCGGACGGCTCCACCGCCCTGGCAGGCCTCGTCGGCTTCCTGGTCTACAGCAACGTCCTGAAGGCCTTCCCGGTCACCGAAGCGGTGATCCAGAAGGGCGCGGACACCGCGGCGACGTACAACAACCCGGGTGTCCTCGGCGGCATCCTGATGGGTCTCGTCACGGCGATCCTGTGGCAGAAGCTCCACCGCACCAAGCTGGTCGACTGGCTCGGCTTCTTCAACGGCCGCCGTCTCGTCCCGATCGTCATGGCCTTCGTCGGTGTGATCTTCGGTGTGTTCTTCGGCCTGGTCTGGGAACCGATCGGCGACCTCATAGCCGACTTCGGTGAGTGGATGACGGGCCTCGGCTCCTTCGGCGCCGGACTCTTCGGCCTGATCAACCGCGCGCTGCTGCCCGTGGGCATGCACCAGTTCGTCAACACCGTCTCGTGGTTCCAGCTGGGTGACTTCACCGACGCCACGGGCGCCGTCGTGCACGGTGACCTGAACCGCTTCTTCGCCGGTGACCCGACCGCCGGTCAGTTCATGTCGGGCTTCTTCCCGATCATGATGTTCGGCCTCCCGGCCGCCGCCATCGCCATCGCCCACGCCGCTCGCCCCGAGCGCCGCAAGGCCGTGATGGGCATGATGGTCTCCCTCGCGCTGACCTCGTTCGTCACCGGTGTGACCGAGCCGATCGAGTTCTCGTTCATGTTCATCGCGCCCGTGCTCTACGCGATCCACGCCGTCCTGACCGCCATCTCGATGGCCGTCACCTGGGCGCTCGGCGTGCACGCCGGGTTCACGTTCTCGGCCGGCTTCATCGACTACGCGCTGAACTGGAACCTGGCGACCAAGCCGTGGCTGATCATCCCGATCGGCCTCGTCTTCGGAGCGCTCTACTACGTGCTCTTCCGCTTCGCGATCACCAAGTTCAACCTCACCACCCCGGGCCGTGAGCCCGAGGAAGAGGTCGAGGACCTGACCAAGGCGTAAGCCCGGTCGGCCCGTACCCCAAGAGGCCCTCACCTTCCCGGCGGAAGGTGAGGGCCTCTTTGTGCGTACGGGGGCCGGCGTCGCCCCTCGTACGGGGCCGGCGCCGTCAGATCTCGTAGACCGCGCCCGGGACCGCCAGCTCGGTCGGGCCGTCGAAGACCTCGCGGGCGTCGGACAGGTTGCGTCCGGCGTCGGTCCACGGCGGGATGTGGGTGAGGACCAGGCGCCCCACCCCGGCGCGGGCGGCGAGCTCGCCGGCCTGGCGCCCGTTGAGGTGGAGGTCCGGGATGTCCTCCTTGCCGTCCACGAACGACGCCTCGCAGAGGAAGAGGCCGGCGCCCTCGGCCAGCTCGTCCAGGGACTCGCACGGCCCGGTGTCGCCGGAGTACGTGAGCGAGCTGCCGCCGTGCTCGACGCGGATACCGAAGGTCTCGACGGGGTGGCGGAGCTTCTCCGTACGGACCGAGAAGGGGCCGATCTCGAAGGAACCCGGCTTCAGCGTGTGGAAGTCGAAGACCTCGCCCATCGCATGGTCGGACGGGGTGTCGGCATGCGCGGTGGTGAGCCGCTGCTCGGTGCCGTCGGGGCCGTAGACCGGGATCCGGGCCGGGCGTCCGCCCTCGTGCGGGTAGTAGCGGACGACGAAGTAGGCGCACATGTCGATGCAGTGATCGGCATGGAGGTGGCTGAGGAAGATGGCGTCGAGGTCGTAGAGACCGACGTGGCGCTGCAGCTCGCCGAGGGCGCCGTTGCCCATGTCGAGGAGCAGCCTGAAGCCGTCGGCCTCTACGAGGTAGCTCGAGCATGCCGATCCCGCGGACGGGAACGAGCCGGAGCATCCGACGACGGTGAGCTTCATGGAGCGTGAACCTCCGAGAGTGGGAACGGGGAGGGTTCGTGCGGTTCCGTACGTGTGCGTTGAGCGGTTTGTTGAGCGTAAGGCGCGAAAGAGGCGGTCGCTCCTTCGAGGAGTGTCGTTGTGGGGGAACTCACCTGCGCTGTCACCGGTTCGATGGAAGCGCCGGCCCTGGCGGTACCTTCGGGACATGAATATGACCGGCTGGTGGATCGCGTTCGCCCTCGTCCTCCTGCTCGGGCTCGTCGCGGCGCTGAACGACGGGCGCAAGCGTGGCGGCCGGCGGCCGCAGGGGCGCTCCGGCGCACGGTCGCGGCCGCCGGCGGGGCCGGGGCGCGGCAAGAGGCCGGCGGACGGCGGAAAGCCGAGGGCCGGTGAGATCTGGTGGGCCGAGGTGCCGTTCGAGGACGGGCCGGGATCGAAGGACCGGCCGTGTCTCGTGATGTCGGTACGGGGCGGAGTCGCTCGCGTCGCGAAGATCACGAGCAAGGACCACGGGGAGCGCGCTGGGGTGATCGCGCTCCCCCGGGGCACGGTCGGCGACGCGCGGGGGCGGGAAAGTTTCCTGGAGACGGACGAGCTGCGCCGGGTGGCCGTGCGGGACTTCCGGCGACGGGTCGGCGAGCTGGACCCGCAGGTGTGGGAGCGGGTACGAGGTGGCCGCCGGGCCTGACACACGGAAGGGCGGACCGGGGTCCCGGTCCGCCCTTCCGTGTGTGAGGTGCGCTGTCGTGCGCGTGAGGTGCGCCGCTGCGCGTCGCTCGTGCTACGCCCAGAGCTGGCCCTGCAGCGTTTCGATCGCGGCTTCCGTCGTGGGCGCGGTGTAGACGCCCGTCGACAGGTACTTCCAGCCGCCGTCCGCGACGACGAAGACGATGTCGGCGCGCTCACCGGCCTTGACCGCCTTGTTGCCCACGCCGATCGCGGCGTGCAGCGCGGCGCCCGTGGAGACGCCGGCGAAGATGCCCTCCTGCTGGAGGAGTTCGCGGGTGCGGGTGACGGCGTCGGCGGAGCCGACGGAGAAGCGGGTGGTGAGGACCGAGGCGTCGTACAGCTCGGGGACGAAGCCCTCGTCGAGGTTGCGCAGGCCGTAGACCAGGTCGTCGTAGCGCGGCTCGGCGGCGACGATCCTGATGCCCTCGACGTTCTCGCGGAGGTAGCGGCCGACGCCCATGAGGGTGCCCGTGGTGCCGAGGCCGGCCACGAAGTGGGTGATCGAGGGGAGGTCGGTGAGGATCTCCGGGCCGGTGGTGGCGTAGTGGGCGCCCGCGTTGTCGGGGTTGCCGTACTGGTAGAGCATCACCCAGTCCGGGTGCTCCGCCGAGAGCTCCTTGGCGACGCGGACGGCGGTGTTGGAGCCGCCCGCCGCCGGGGAGGCGATGATCTCGGCGCCCCACATGGTGAGGAGGTCGCGCCGTTCCTGAGAGGTGTTCTCGGGCATCACGCAGACGATGCGGTAGCCCTTGAGCCTCGCCGCCATGGCGAGCGAGATGCCGGTGTTGCCGCTGGTGGGTTCGAGGATGGTGCAGCCGGGGGTGAGCCGGCCGTCCTTCTCGGCCTGCTCGACCATGTGGAGCGCGGGGCGGTCCTTGATCGAGCCGGTGGGGTTGCGGTCCTCCAGCTTGGCCCAGATGCGGACGTCGTCCGACGGTGACAGCAGCGGCAGGCGGACGAGCGGGGTGTTGCCCACTGCGGCGAGCGGGCTGTCGTAGCGCATCAGTTCATGCCGCCGGCGACGGCCGGGAGGATGGTGATGCTGTCGCCGTCACTGAGCTTGGTGGAGATGCCGTCGAGGAAGCGGACGTCCTCGTCGTTGAGGTACACGTTCACGAAGCGGCGCAGCTGGTCACCGTCGACGATGCGCTCGCGGATGCCGGTGTGGCGGGTCTCCAGGTCCGTGAAGAGGTCGGCGAGGGTCTCTCCGCTGGCCTCGACGGCCTTGGCGCCGTCGGTGTAGGTGCGGAGGATGGTCGGGATGCGGACCTCGATGGCCATGGCGTGGGCTCCTGTCGAAGCGGAGTGGTGACGGTGGGCGTGGGGCGCGCGGCTCTGCCCCCGCGCGGGGTGGAACGTGTGTGGTGGTGCGGGTGCGGGTGGCGCCCGGCCGGGCGGCGCCTGCCCTCGGCCCGGCTCAGGCCTCGCGGCCGGCGGGCCGGCGGTTCGTACAGATCGCGCTGGAGAGGCGGCACAGATCGACGTGCAGGCGCGCCACGAGCAGCGTGCCCGGCGTCTTGTCGCTCACGTCATGGAGAACCATGGGCTCATCGTATCGATTCCCGGTCCGGAATCTGGAATGTGATCTCACCTGGTGGATGGCGGGCGTTCGACAGGTGGACAGGGCCGGTTCGGCGGCCCTGTCCTGCCGGTGGCGCGGGGGCCGGGGCCGCGGGTCGGGCGGGGTCGGCGGCCGTGGGTCAGGCGGTGTCGGGGGCGCCGGTGATCTCGACGTCCTCCTCGGTGATCTCGCCGTCCACGATGCGGTAAGAGCGGAACTGGAAGGGCCCGGCCCCGTCGGCGTCGGCGGTCGAGACCAGGACGTAGTGGGCGCCCGGTTCGTTGGCGTAGGTGACGTCGGTGCGCGAGGGGTAGGCCTCGGTCGCCGTGTGCGAGTGGTAGACGATCACGGGCTCCTCGTCGCGGTCGTCCATGTCGCGGTAGAGCTTGAGGAGGTCGGCCGAGTCGAACTCGTAGAACGTGGGCGAACGGGCCGCGTTGAGCATGGGGACGAAGCGTTCGGCGCGGCCCGTTCCGGCCGGACCGGCGACCACGCCGCACGCCTCGTCGGGGTGGTCGGCGCGGGAGTGCGCGACGATCTGGTCGTACAGCGCCTGGGTGATGGTCAGCATGGCGCCCAGGATAGGACGACGGGCCACCGCGTACCGAGGAGTGGTACGCGGCGGCCCGCATCATGGACACGGCCCTTGGGGCGGCTGCCCGCAGCAGGGAGGTGCCGGTGTTCTCAGCGGCCGGCGAAGGCCTTGTTCCCGGGGTTGCGGGCCTTGAGGACCAGGTAGGAGACGCCGAGGATCAGGGCCCACAGGGGGGCGCAGTACAGGGAGATCCTGGCGTCCTTGTCGATGCCCATCATCACGATGACCATGCCGATGAAGGCGAGCGCGAAGACGCTGGTGTACGGGGCGCCGGGGGCCCGGAAGCTCGACTGCGGGAGGACTCCGCGGTCGGCCAGCCGGCGGTAGCGGATCTGACTGATCAGGATCATGATCCAGGCCCACATGCCGGAGATGGTGGCGAAGGAGACGACGTAGGTGAAGGCGTCTCCGGGCCACTGGTAGTTGATCCAGACGCCGACGAGCATGAGGGCGGCCGAGACGGTGGTGCCGACGAGCGGGGTGCCGCTCCTGGTCAGCCGGGTGAAGAACTTCGGGCCCTGGCCGTTGAGCGCGAGGTCGCGCAGCATGCGGCCGGTCGAGTACATGCCGGAGTTGCAGGAGGACAGCGCCGCCGTCAGGACGACGAAGTTGACGATGCCCGCGCCGACGCCGAGGCCCATCTTCTGGAAGGCGGCGACGAACGGGGAGACGTCCGGCGAGAACTCGGTCCAGGGGACCACCGAGAGGATCATGACGAGCGCGCCGACGTAGAAGACGGCGATGCGCCAGGGCACCGTGTTGATGGCCTTGGGCAGGACGGTCTTGGGGTCCTTGGACTCGCCTGCGGTGACACCGACCAGTTCGACGGCGAGGAAGGCGAACATCACGATCTGCAGGGTCATCAGGGTGCCCTTGATGCCGTGCGGGAAGAAGCCGCCGTCGGCCCAGAGGTGCGTGACGGACGCGGTGTCGCCGGCGTCGGAGAAGCCGAGGGTGAGGATTCCGGCGCAGATGAGGATCATGCCGACGATGGCGGTGACCTTGACCATCGAGAACCAGAATTCGAGCTCACCGAAGAGCTTCACTGAAATAAGGTTCACGCCGTACAGAATGATGGTGAAGATTAGCGCGGAGACCCATTGCGGAATGTCGAACCAGAACGTCATGTACTGGGCGGCCGCAGTGACTTCGGTGATTCCGGTGACCACCCAGAAAAGCCAGTAGGTCCAGCCGGTGACGAATCCCGCGAAGGGTCCGATGAATTCGCGGGCGTACTCGGAGAACGAACCCGAGACCGGGCGGTACATGAGGAGTTCGCCCAGTGCCCGCATGATGAAGAAGATCACCAGGCCCGCAATGGCGTAGGCCAGGACGAGACTGGGTCCGGCCTTGGCGATGGCCTTGCCGGCGCCGAGGAAAAGGCCGGTGCCGATGGCCCCGCCGATGGCGATCATCTGGATCTGGCGTGCTCCGAGGGCGCGCTGGTAGCCCTCGCCCGAGGTTTCGTCCGCAGCTGTGGCCCGCGGCTCTTCCTGTCCCTCTTCGACTTTCGCCGATGTCATGTGGTGCGCCCTTTCTCCACGCTGATCCGCGCCTTGCGGCTGCGGATCAGTTCCTGATCCCCCCGGATATGGATGGAGTGCCGCCGGTGGTTACCGGTCGATAGCGCCCTCGGGAACAGGGGTGGCGTCCCCGAGTGGTCGTGAAGATTTATCACGGGCACAACGGTGACCCACTGGACATTATGTGGCGCATGCCACAGGAAAAAGGGGACAACGGGGTTCAGCTCACTGCAAAGAAGGCCGAACAGGTGACGTGATCGTTATGAGGATTTGAGCGTCCTCTGAGCGAACACGCCGGGTCCGGCCGGGGCGCCGCGTTACGGCATCAGGGTCTCGATGAGCGTTTCCTGGAGGCCGCCCAGCCAGAGGTAGGCCATGACCATGGGCTTGCGCGGGTCGCTGTCGGGCAGCCGGTAGAGCGAGCCCTCCTCGCCGCCGTCCTCGTCGGAGACCTCCAGGCGGGCGCCGATGGTCAGGCGCAGGTCGTTGAGGGACCCCAGCCAGCTGCGGCACTCGCCGGCGTCGAGCCTGAGCACCGCGCCGCCGTCCCCGACGGGCGAGAGTCCGTCCAGGGTGCGTACGACGACGAGGGCGTCGTCGCGCTTGCGGGTGCGCAGGTCGTTCTCGGTGAAGCGGCGGAACTCGGAGGAGGCGGCGCGCAGTTCGTCGTCCCCGTCGCCGTAGGCCTCGGGGAAGAGCCGGGCCAGGGCGGGGTCGCCGGGCGGTTCGCTGGGGCCCTCGGCAAAGAGCGCGGCGAGCGGGTCCTCGCCCTCGGCGGGTTCGTCGCCGGGGCCGATGAGCTCCAGCAGCTGGACGGCGAGGGAGCGCAGGATCGCGACCTCCACCTCGTCGAGCGCGACGGCCGCGCCGCCGCCGGGAGTGGCCTCGAAGTGGCCGGCCATGGGTTCTCTCCGATGGTGGTCGGGCGTGCGGGGCGGGACAGGGCAGGGCGGAGGGCGTGCGGTGCTAGTGCCGCGTCAGTCAAGGTTTGCCCGTCAAGGAGCGGCGTCAGGTGCGTGCTCTCGGCGTGCCGGCCGGAAGCCCTTGTACTGGATGTACTTGGGTTTTCGGCCGGTGCGGCGAGAGTGCGTGCCGGGCGTCGCGACGGGGCGGACCTTGGCTGACGCGGCACTAGTTGCGGTCCTGGGTGAGGGTGGCCCAGAGCCCGTAACCGTGCATCGCCTGGACGTCGCGCTCCATCTCCTCGCGGCTTCCGCTGGAGACGACGGCGCGGCCCTTCTGGTGGACGTCGAGCATGAGCTTGTGGGCCTTGTCCTTCGAATAGCCGAAGTAGGCCTGGAAGACATAGCTCACGTAGCTCATGAGGTTGACCGGGTCGTTGTGGACCAACGTCACCCAGGGGACGTCGGGCTCGGGGACAACGAGGTTCTCCTCGGCCGATTCGGGACGTTCGATCTCTACGGGGGCGACGCTCACCTACCCCATGCTGCCACCCGGGAGGGGGCATCGCACAAACGGCCCCGGCACCGCGCCGGGCAAACCACCCCCATCTCGTCACTCTGACGAAATAGGGGTAGCATCCCCGGCATGAACTCTGCGGACCTTGGGCGACGGGTCGGTGTGCCCTCGACAGCGCTCTTCACCGACCAGTACGAGCTCACGATGGTGCAGGCCGCGCTGAAGGCCGGCACCGCCGACCGGCGCTCGGTCTTCGAGGCGTTCACCCGCCGGCTGCCCGAGGGGCGGCGCTACGGCGTCGTCGCGGGCACCGGGCGGGTCCTGGACGCGGTCGAGAACTTCCACTTCGACGACGAGATGCTGGCCTTCCTGCGCGACCAGAACGTGGTCGACGGGCCGACGCTCGACTATCTGGCCGATTTCCGCTTCAGCGGGGACATCTGGGGCTACCCGGAGGGCGAGGTGTACTTCCCCGGCTCGCCGATCCTGCGGGCCGAGGGCTCCTTCGCCGAGTGCGTGCTGCTGGAGACGGTGATCCTGTCGATCCTCAACCACGACTCGGCGATCGCCGCCGCGGCCTCGCGGATGTCGTCGGCCGCGGGCGGACGCGGGCTGATCGAGATGGGCGCGCGCCGCACCCACGAGCTGTCGGCGGTGGCCTCGGCCCGTGCCGCGTACGTCGGCGGCTTCGACACCACCTCCGACCTGGCCGCGGGCTTCCGCTACAACATCCCGACCGTCGGGACGAGCGCCCACGCCTTCACCCTGCTGCACGACTCCGAGCGCGACGCGTTCCGGGCCCAGGTCGACTCGCTGGGGCGCGACACGACGCTGCTGGTCGACACGTACGACGTGACGGCGGCGGTCCGTACGGCGGTGGAGGTCGCCGGGACGGAGCTGGGCGCGGTCCGGATCGACTCCGGTGACCTGCTGCTGGTCGCACACCGGGTGCGCCAGCAGCTGGACGAGCTTGGCGCCACGGGCACGAGGATCGTGGTGACCTCGGACCTGGACGAGTACGCCATCGCCTCGCTGGCCGCCGCGCCGGTGGACGCGTACGGGGTCGGCACCCAGCTGGTGACCGGCAGCGGGCAGCCGACCTGCTCGATGGTCTACAAGCTGGTGGCGCGGGCCGCCTCCGCCGACCCGGCGGACCCGCTGCGGCCGGTGGCGAAGAAGTCGCTGGGCGCGAAGACCTCCATCGGCGGCCGCAAGTGGGCGGCGCGCCGGCTGGACGAGGACGGGGTGGCCGAGGCCGAGGTGATCGGCACCGGTCCGGTGCCGCCGGAGCTGGCGGACCGGCAGCTGCTGGTGGAGCTGGTCCGGGGCGGCGAGGTGGTCGCCCGTGAGCCGCTGGACGCGGCCCGGGAGCGGCACATCGCCGCGCGGGCGGGGCTGCCGATGTCCGCGATGCAGCTGTCGCGGGGCGAGCCGGTGATTCCCACCGAGTACCTGTGAAGAGGTGAGCGGCTGCCGGGGCCACCCGGCGGCCGCCGCGTCCCGGATCTCCCCCGAAGCCCGAAGCGCACGGGATGCGCCCCCCGACGGGCTTGATTGTGGGCCCCGAGTCTCTAGGCTCGGGGCCATCCCCGTAACCGTCACTCCCCTCTCCCCCACCGAAGGACACCCGCCATGCACCGCGCCTTGATCGTCGTGGACGTTCAGAACGACTTCTGTGAGGGCGGGAGCCTCGCGGTGGCGGGGGGTGCCGATGTCGCCGCCGCCATCACGGACCTGATCGGTGAGGCCCAGCCCGGCTACCGGCACGTGGTGGCCACCCGTGACCACCACATCGACCCGGGCGGTCACTTCTCCTCGGCGCCGGACTTCGAGCACTCCTGGCCGCCGCACTGCGTGGCCGGTACGGAAGGGGTGGGCTTCCACCCCAATTTCGCGCCCGCGGTCGCCTCCGGGGCCATCGACGCGGTCTTCGACAAGGGCGCGTACGCCGCGGCGTACAGCGGCTTCGAGGGCCTGGACGAGAACGGTGTGGGGCTGGCCGAGTGGCTGCGCGACCGAGGGGTCGACTCGGTCGACGTGGTCGGTATCGCCACCGACCACTGCGTCCGGGCCACCGCGCTGGACGCCGTCCGCGAGGGTTTCACCACGCACGTACTGCTCGATCTGACCGCCGGCGTCACGGCGGCGACCACGGAGCGGGCACTGGCCGAGCTGCGGGAGGCGGGCGTGGCGCTCGCCGGCAAGCCGGTGGTGTAGGCGCCCGGCTGCGAGCCGGCGGGGTGGCGGGCCGGAGCCCGTCAGCTCTGCCGGGCCGGCAGGGCGGGCCTCAGGAGCGCCCGGATCGGGTGCCAGAGTTCCTGGGCCCGCTCGGGTCTCGCGCGCCACAGGACGCCGTCGGGGTGGTGCAGGACGGCGGTGATCTCGTCCGGCGTGGGCGGCTCGGCGTTGCCCCGGAGGTAGACGGCGCGCAGTCCCAGATTGCGCAGCCGGGTCAGTGCGCGGGCCCGGTTCGCCGCGTGCACCAGGACGCGGACCGGGGTGTCCGGACCCACGCTCTGCGCCGGGCTCGCCAAGGTGATCGCCACGACCACGCTCCCGTTGGGCAACTTGCTGAATCCTCCGCCGGCCATACTCCGCACTCCCCCGTGAGACGTCGTGTCAATAAGAAACTGAACAAGAGGCACCTAAACACGATCGGCCGCCGCCCGCTAGAGGGCGACGGCCGATCATGCTCTGACCTGCGGTGATACCGGATTACTTGTGCGAGGAACCAACCCGGACGGTCATCGTGGAGCCGCTGAACGGCTCGCTGATGATCGTGATCCTGGTGTTGGTGTCAGCGACCTGCACGCTTCCGGTCTCGTTCTCCTTGTACCAGTAGGTTCCCCTGTGGTCGTCGAAGACCGGCATGCCGAACTGCGGCTTGATCTTCGTGGCCACGTCACCGTTGTGGAGCGTGAATCCGTCGGTGGGGTACCAGCTGAACGGTGCGTCGAAGGGCTGGATCTTGTTACGGATGACCGTGCCGTCAGCCCACTTCAGCGGCTTGGCGTGCGCGTCGACCGGCAGGATCAGGCCCTTGCCCGGGTGGACCGAGACGTTGTTGTCCTTCTGGGAGGTGTCCCAGAGCCAGATCAGCAGACCGTTCTGGTACGGGTAGTGCTCGACCCAGTCCGGACGGGTGTTGGAGAAGCCGAAGTTGTACGGGCCGACCTTGAGGGTCTGGTCGTAGCTGACGTACTGGCGGTTCTCCGCGAGGTAGTACTGCGGGTAGTCCTTGGTGAACGACTTGCCGACCCGCGAGAAGCCCTTGGCGGTCCAGCCGTTGTCGTCGCCCTCGGCGTTGTCCGTGAAGAGCGCCGCACCGTCGGCGTTGACCGCGATGGTGTCGGCCGCGAAGCCCACACCGCCCGCGCCGCCGTCGGTGGCGTAACGGAAGCGGACGTCGATCTTCTTGCCCGCGTAGGCGTCCAGCGAGTACGAGAGCTTCTGGTACTTGCCGGAGACGTCGGTCAGGGCCGGCTTGTCACTGGCGTCGCGCGGGATGGCCTTGCCGTCGGCGGTGCCGTCGAGCGCGGTCCAGCTGGTGCCGCCGTTGTCGGAGACCTCGGTGTAGAGGTAGTCGTAGTCCGCCTCGATGTCCCACCAGCCGGCGAGGTCGAGGGAGGCCTTGGACTTGCCGGTGAGGTCGACCGGGCGGGACAGGGTGTTGTTGAGGTTGTCACCCATGTCGCTCCACCACTGCTTGGCACCCTCGGCGGGCGCCGTGACGGCGGTGGTGACTTCCTTGTCGGGCAGCGTGACGACGAGCGCCTGCTTGTCCTTGGTGTTGTACTCGGACACGCCCAGCTTGTGGGTGGACTTCGTCGCGGCCTTGGCCTCGCCGTAGTTGAGCCAGCCCAGCTGGAGCTTGTCCCAGGCGGTCATGTCACCGGGCAGGTCACCGATGCTGTTCTTACCGGTGCCGAGCCAGGAGCCCGCCGACATCAGGGACCAGAAACCGACCGAGTTCTCGGCGGTGTTGGTGGTGTCGTAGAGGTCCGGGAGACCGAGGTCGTGGCCGTACTCGTGGGCGAAGACGCCCAGGCCGCCGTTCTCGGGCTGCGCGGTGTAGTCGCCGACCCAGATGCCGGTGTCACCGATCTGGGTGCCGCCGGCCTTGTTGTCGGACGGGCCGGTCGCGCCGGCGTCCGTGCCGTAGGCGTACCAGCGGTGCGCCCAGATGGCGTTGGTGCCCTCGACGCCGCCGCCGGCGGACTCGTCCTCGCCGGCGTGCACGATCTGGAAGTGATCGATGTAGCCGTCGGGCTCGTTGAAGTTGCCGTCACCGTCGAAGTCGTAACGGTCCCACTGGTCGTACTGCGCGAGATCCGTCTTGATCTGCTCGGGCGTACGGCCCTTGGCCTTCTGATCGGCGGCCCAGGCGGTGGTGCCGTCCTTGATCATGTCCCAGGCGCTGGGGCAGTTGGTCGATCCGCAGTAGTTCGAGCCGTAACGGGCCTCGTTGTACGGGACCTTGACCCAGTCGGAGACCTCGCCGTCCACCGAGTAACGCCCGGAGGACGTCTTCTCGTAGTACGTCTTGAGCGAGTTCTTGCCCGCGCCCGTGCCGAAGTACAGGTCCTGGAAGTGGGCCTGGTTGTAATCGGCCTGCCAGGCGGTGCTGTTGTCCTTCTTGGGGTCCGGCTTGGCTATCGTGTTGTGCGCCGGTCCCGGCGTGCCGCCGTACTTCGGGACGGCGGGCTTGGGGCCGTCGCCGTCCGGGTCGAACATGGTCGTGTTGTCGACCTTGTCGCCGAACTCCACCAGGATGGTGAAGATCTTGTCGGTCTTCTCGCGGCCGAGCTCGACGTACTTCTTGTCATCGAGCTTGACGACGTTGGAACCGCCGCGCGTCGAGACCTTCTTGTCGCCGGATATGACCTGTTCGAGCGCGGCCTGACGCTGAGCGTCCTGCTGCTTGCTGAACGGGCCCTCCAGGTTGTGCGCGTTGCCCTCGTTCGACCCCGGGTCCCGGCGGTCGACGGCGGAGGCAGTGGTGCCCGACGCCTTTTCATCAGCCTGAGCGGTGGCGAAGGCGGATGCGGTGGCAGCGGTCGCGGCCATGGCCACGACAACCGCTCCGGTACGAAGCGCCCGTCTATTAATGATCACGTGATGCAGTCCTCCCCGGCGCTCGCGACTGCGGCCTGGGGGTGTGAGAGGGCCGCGCGCGGAAACGCGTCACAAGTGACGACATTCGACCGGAGTTACGCGAGAAAAGACAGACCTTGACTTGAACAGACCAAGTGCACTATGCAGGAGCGCATTTCCGCTATCCGGACGACTGCTCCGCACCCAACCGGCGCGCCGACGAGCCCGATTGGCGGAGAGAATGACTCCGTGCGCCCCCCGTGCACCGGCACTGTGGGTTAGGTCATGCTTACTACCCGTTCCGCGAGGGCATCCACCGTCGTAGAGTCGCTTGACAGTGCGACCGTGTTGAGAGACCGCCCATCCGACGTCCCGAGGACGGATAACGCCATGCCGCGTCCTACTGCTGCACAGCTCTCCTACGGTTCGGTCACCGTTGTCTTCTCGACCCTCGCCATGTTGCTGCTGTCCCGTGCGAGTTCGGACCTCGGCATCGCCGTGATCGCCGCGGCCGGGCTCGCGCTCGGGCTGCTGGTGGCCGTCACCGTGCCCGCTCCGACGCGCCGCCGGACCGCGCCGTCCGGTACCGCGGTCTCCGCGCACCGGGAAGCGGGCCCCGCCCACGAGGCCGAGGGCCGCGACCTGGGCCGCGTACAGCGCACGATCCCGGCCGCACGCGCCTCCGCGCGGATGGGCGAGCACTCGCTGCGCCGCTGACGGGCTGACGATCCGCCCGGCTTGGCTCAGGCGGTGTTCCGGCCGTTGGTGGTGACCACCACCGTCTTGCCCGCCTTGTCCTGCAGTGCCTGCCGGTACGGCTTGTCCGTGAACATCAGCACGATGTTGATCAGCCACCACAGGCACGGGCAGCACAGCAGCGCCGGCAGCCACAGCACCACGGCCCGCAGGAAGGAGCTGCCGGTGTCCGGCACGCTGCCGTCGTTGAGCATCGCGACCCGCAGCTTCAGCAGCCGCTTGCCGGGCGTGCGGCCGTCCTTGTGCGTGAAGTACGTGTCGTACCCGACGTAGATCACCAGGCCGATCAACGACCAGAGCAGCTGATGGCCGCTGTACGTCTGGGCGAAGATGTCGCCGACGCCGTCGTTGCCGTTGTTGTCGTTCGAGACCTCCACCGCGCCGCCCCAGGGCAGGGAGATCAGATACAGCGGGATCGAGATGATCAGGAAGTCGATCAGCCGGGCCAGGATGCGCTTGCCGGGTTCCGCGAGCGGCGGCATGCCCGCCAGCGGATCGGCGGCACCGAACTGGCCTCCGCCGTGGGGGCCGGGGCCGTGCGGCGGGGGCGGCGGCGCGCTGTCGTAGGGCGAGCCCGACGGCGGCTGGGGCTCGTGCGGCTTCTTGAGGAACGGGTCGTCCTCGGGCGGCTGACCGGACGTCGGCTGATCGTTGCTCATGGGGGCAGTGCACCCCGCCGCAGGGGCGCCCGCAACGGCTCAGGTGCTTTCGGGGGAACGGAGACCGCCCGACGGCCCATCACCCGATGAGCCGTCAGCCGTGCGGGTCTCCCGGCCGTACGGGTCTGCCGGCCGCGCGGTTCCTCAGCCGGCCACGAAGGTGCGGGCCGCCTTGTCGTGCCAGCACTGGCGCCACGGCCGGTCGAACAGGCACCACAACACGTTGAGCACGCCGATCGCCAGGAGCCCCAGCACGCCGTAGACCAGCCAGCGGCGCAGGGCGGCACCGAAGGTGGGCGACGAGCCGGACTCGATGTCCCGTACGCCGAGCCCGCAGAGCTTCTTCCCGAGCGTACGGCCCCACTTCGCGGTCGGCACGGCCTCCAGGAGGACACCCAGCACCAGGAACGCGACGAGGACCCCGCCGGCCAGGCCGGCCGTGGTGGAGTCCAGCAGCCAGACGGTGACCGTCTCGCCCGACAGCTTGGCCGCGTCGATCTTCTCGTTGATGTGGTCCGTGGCCCGGGTCGCGAGGGGGAGGGCGACGGCGCCGACGAGCGCGGCCAGCACCACGGTGTCGATGAGCCGGGCGGCGAACCGCTTGCCCAGCGCGGCCGGACGGGCGGCCGACTGGGCCGCCGCCAACTGCTGGAAGTGGTCGTTCACCGGAGGCTTCCAGGGCACGACGGGCTGGTCGGGGCCCTGGGCCTGGTGCTCCTGGTGTTCCTGGTGTTCCTGGCGTGATGCCTGAGGTTGTGGGGTCTGGTGGGGCTGGTTCGGCTGACGGGTCTGGTGGGGCTGACGGGGCTGCTGGGGGGCCTGGGGCTGGTGGGGGGCCTGGGGCTGGTGGGGGGCCTGCGCCTGTCGAGGTGTCTGGGCCTGCTGGGGTGCCTGAGCCTGCTGAGGAAACGCGGGCCCCTGCTGCCCCACGGGGCCCGGTGCGGCCGGCCCCGAGGCCTGCGGGGCTGTCGGGGTGGCAGGCGTGGCCGGGCCGATCGCGCGGATCGTCATCGTGCCCTCGGCGGGCGGCTCCTGCCCATCGCGGTTCCCGCCACCGGGGCGGCCGGAGCGTCCGGACCGGCCGGGGCGGGTGACCCGGATGGCCACGGTGTTCTCCGCCCGGTCACCGCCGTCCCGCATGCCCGGCAGCGCACCGGCGGCCGGGTCCGGAGCCGGGTCCTGCGGCACGGGCAGGCGCGGGTCCGCGGGTACGACGTCGGCACGCGGGCGGAGGGCAGGTGAACGGTCGCCGGAGGAACGGAGCGCCGGGGAACGGTCCCCGGGCGTGTCGGCCACCGGGGAACTGCCCTCGGGCGTACGTGGATCGGGGCCCGGCTCCGCCTGGCCGCCCTGTTGCGCGGGCTGTCCGCCGCCCCAGGAGACGCGGCGGTCGCGCTCGCCGCCGAAGCCGTTCTGCCGGGAGACGTCGGCCTGCCAGGCGGGCGAGGGTTCGGGCCGGACGTCGGCCGGCGGATCCTCGTCGAAGAACATCGGACCGGTCTCGTCCACCGGCGCGGGGCCGGGCCGTTGCGGTTCGGCCGGCTCCGGGGCCGGCCCCGAAGGCATCGCCTCGCCGCTCTGCGGGGCGGGCCTGCTCGTACCGGGCACCCAGGAGGCGCCGTTCCAGTACCGGACGTAGCCGGGAATGGACGGGTCGGGGTAGTAGCCCTCGCGGGGGCTTTCGTCACCGGGTGCCGGGGTTGGGGCGCTCATCACCGTGGTCCCGTATCTCTTCGAGTCTCAGTACAGGGGTCCACATCTACCAGACACCCGCGTACCCCCGTGCCGGTCCGGGTGTTTGGGCCACTTTCCGGTCACGCCAAACTTTTTTCGCCGAAGTCGCGTAATGGATGGCGGGGAGGGCGCTCTCTCCCTGTGAAGGCCGGTCGCGGGACCGGCTCACAGGTCTCGAAAGGACGCCTCATGCACACCGTCGTGGAACGCGAGCTGGAGCTCAAGCTGGTCCTGTCGCCCGAGCGCAGCATCCCCGTGCCGGCCAGGCTGACGTATCGCACCCAGGACCCGTACGCCGTGCACATCACCTTTCACATCGGCTCGGACGCCCCCGTGTACTGGACGTTCGCCCGCGATCTGCTGGTGGAGGGCGCGTTCCGGCCGTGCGGGCACGGGGACGTACGGATCTGGCCGACCAAGATCGAGGGGCGCGGCATCATCTGCGTGGCGCTGACCTCCCCGGACGGCAACGCACTGCTGGAGGTGCCGTCCGCCGCGGTTGCCGCCTGGGTGGAGCGGACGCTGCGGGTGGTTCCGCCGGGCACGGAGTCCGAGCGGCTCGGCATCGACGAGGGCCTTGCCGAGCTGCTCGCGCCGCTGCCGGCCGACGACCTGTGGATGAGCGATCCCTGGCCGTCGGACGACTCGCAGGACGGGGAGAGTTGAGGGGACGGGCCGAGGAGGCGGCGGCCGCGTGGGCCGGGGTTCCGCGCTCAGAACACCTTGCCGGGGTTGAGGAGTCCCAGCGGGTCGAAGGCCTGCTTGATGCCCCGGTGCAGCTCCACGCTCACCTCGCCGAGTTCCCGGGCGAGCCACTCCTTCTTGAGTACGCCCACGCCGTGTTCGCCGGTGATCGTGCCGCCGAGTTCGAGGCCGAGCGCCATGATCTCGTCGAAGGACTCGCGGGCCCGCCGGGACTCGTCGGCGTCGGCCTGGTCGAAACAGACGACGGGGTGGGTGTTGCCGTCGCCCGCATGGGCGCAGACGCCGATGGTGAGGCCGTACTTCTCCGCGATCGCGGCGGTGCCCTCCAGCATGGCGCCGAGCTTGGAGCGCGGTACGCACACGTCGTCGATCATCGTGGCGGACTTGATGGTCTCCAGCGCGGTGAGCGACATCCGCCGGGCCTGGAGCAGCATTTCGGACTCGGCCGCGTCCTCCGCCGGAACGACCTCGGTGGCGCCGGCGGCCGTGCAGAGCTCCGCGACGGCGGCCAGATCGGCGGCCGGGTCGGGTGTGTCGAAGGCGGCGAGCAGGAGCGCCTCGGTGGAGTCGGGGAGGCCCATGTTCGCCATCTTGTTGACGGCTCGGACCGTCGTACGGTCCATCAGTTCGAGGAGTGACGGAGTGTGACCCCGTTCCATGATCGCGCAGATGGCCTCGCAGGCGCCGGCGGCACTCGGGAACTCGGCAGCCAGGGCGAGCTGCCTGGGCGGCTTCGGCTTGAGCGCGAGCACGGCTTTGACAACGATGCCGAGGCTGCCCTCGGAGCCGACGAGGAGCCGGGTGAGGTCGTATCCGGCGACGCCCTTCGCGGTGCGGCGGCCGGTGCTGAGGAGGCGTCCGTCCGCGAGGACGACGTCGAGGCCGAGGACGTATTCGGCGGTGACCCCGTACTTGACGCAGCACAGCCCGCCCGAGGCGGTCCCGATGTTGCCGCCGATGGTGCACATCTCCCAGCTGGAGGGGTCCGGCGGGTAGTAGAGACCGTGCTCGTCGACCGCACGGGACAGCACCGCGTTGACGACGCCGGGTTCCACCACGGCGATCCGGTCGACGGGGCTGATCTCCAGGATGCGGTCCATCTTGATCAGGGAGAGCACGATGCAGCCGTCGGAGGCGTTGGCGGCGCCCGACAGGCCCGTGCGGGCGCCCTGCGGGACGACCGGGACGCGCAGCGCCGTCGCGGTGCGCATGATGTGCTGGACCTGCTCGACAGTGCGTGGGAGCGCGACGACGGCCGGGGTGCCCGCGTCGCAGAAACTCGCCATGTCGTTGGCGTAGGAGGCGGTGATGTCCGGGTCGGTGATCAGGGCCTCGGCCGGGAGCCCCGCACGCAGTAGTTCGAGAAGATCGTCCATGATCCAAGACTCGCACCCGGGCCCATTGGTGTGAACCCGTATGCGCCTGCCATCACAAGACGCGGTGCGATCTTCGTACTGACGCAGAGTGATCGGCATGGACGTCACTCCGCAGCAGCCCCCGGCGGCCCCCGGGCCGGACCACCTCCCCGAGACCCCCGACACCGCCTACGCCCCGCCCTGCGAATCCCCTCCGGCCCTGCCGCCGGACCCCGCGTCCCTGGCCGAGCCGCCGCCGGCCTCGCTGCGCACGACGCTGCGCCGGGCCGCGTTCGGTGTGGTGGCGGGTGCGGTGCTGGTGACGGGTGCGGTGGTCGCCGTGCCCGACGAGGACAAGGACGCGGCGCCGCCGGTGTCCGGTCCGGTGTCGCGGGCGATGACCGCGACGGCGGCCGGCTCGCCCGCCTCGCTCTCCGATCTGACGGCGCTCATCGGGGACCGGCAGGCGTGGGTGGGCACCCATCCTTCGGACGCGCAGTCGTGGGCGGTACTGGGCTCGGCGTACGTGGAGTGGGGGCGGCGGGCGGCGGACCCGGCGTACTACTCCCGCGCCGAGCAGGCGCTGAAGCGCTCGCTGAACGTACAGCCGGGCGACCGGGGGAACGAGGCGGCGTGGGTGGGGCTCGCCTCGCTCGCCAACGCCCGGCACGACTTCGTGACCGCGAAGAAGTGGGGCGAGACGGTACGGGCCCGGCAGCCGAAGCAGTGGACGGTGTACCCGGAGCTGATCGACGCGTACAACGGCCTCGGCGACCGGAAGTCGGCGATCACGGCGGTGGAGAAGTACACGGCGCTGCGGGCCGGGGTGCCCGCGCTGGGCCGGACGGCCGAGATGTACCGCGACCGGGGCTGGCGCGAGGACGCGCTCGCCACCGCGCAGGACGCCGCGAACCGGGCGACGACGCCGGCGGAGAAGGCGGCCTGCCTCTCCCGGCTGGGCGATCTGGCCTGGGAGCGGGGCGAGCCGAAGGAGGCCGTGGCCCAGTACGGGGCGGCGCTGCGCACCGACCGCGCCCACCACGCCTCCCTCGCGGGCCGGGCACGGGCGCTGGCGGCGCTCGGCCGCACCGACGAGGCGCAGCGGGACTACCAGGCGGCGCTGGCCAGGTCCCCTCGGCCCGAGTACCTGCTGGAGCTGGGCGAGTTGTACGAGTCGCTCGGCCTGGACGGGGACTCCGTCAACCACTACTCGCGGCTGCGCAAGGCGCTGTCCCGGGCCCGGACCCAGGGCGTGGACGAGGCCCTGCTCCTCGGCCGCTTCGAGGCCGCCCACGGCGACGCGGACGCGGCGTCGGACCAACTGCGCGCGGAGTGGGACCTCGGGCACCGCAGCGCGGCGGTGGCCGATGCGCTGGGCTGGGCGCTGCACCGCTCGGGCGATTCGGACGCGGCGCTGGAGTACGCGCGGAAGGCGGTCGACACGGGCGGCCAGAACGCGTCGTACGCGTACCACCTGGGCATGGTCCAGGGCGCGTTGCGCGACTTCGGTCCGGCCCGCCGCAACCTGGAGGAGGCGCTGCGCACCAACCCGCAGTTCTCGCCGCTGGACGCCCCGAGGGCCCAGGAGGCCCTGGACACCATGGGCCTGCCGCCCTCGGGCGGCCCCCAGGACATGCAGCCCGCGCCCCCGCCGGCACCGCCGCAGGCCCCGGCCCCCGCGCCGGAGCCGCAACCGTCACGGTCCGCCCCGCCACAGGCCCCGGCCCCGTCCCCCGCACCCCCGAAGCGGGGCGCGGCCGGCCCCCCGGCGACATCTGCGGCCAAGCCCTCGGCGTCGGGGGCGCCGTCGGGGCACTGACGTCCGGCCCGGGCCCGGGCCCGGGCCCGGGGCGGGGGCGGGTTCGGGCCCGGGCCCGGGCCCGGGGCGGGGGCGGGGGCGGGTTCGGGCCCGGGGCGGGGGCGGGGGCGGGTTCGGGCCCGGGGCGGGGGCGGGTTCGGACAGTTCGGCTTTCGGGTGAGGTCGCCTGCCTCGACCGGGTACTGAGGCCGCCACGGGCTCTATCATCAAAGGCATGAACGACACCGTGTACGGTCATTTGCGCAGATTTGCCGCAGAGCTCACCGTGCCTCCCGGTCTGGAGTACCCGGAGATCAGCCACGGCGAGATCGTCATGATGATGTCGCCCGTGAAACGGCACGAGCTCGCCGCGCTGCGCTTGCGGAGGCAGCTCGACGCCCAACTGCCTGATGGCGTGGTCGCCCACACCGGCGGAGACGTCGAGGACCAGGTGCTCGGGATCCTGCGACGCCCCGATGTGATCGTGATCCCTGAATCAGTCCTGGAGGAAGGGGACGAACAGGGCATCGACCCGGCGGACGTCCTCCTTGCCGCAGAGATCGTTTCGCGCTCCAACCCCGAGAACGACTACGTGGGCAAGATGCGCGACTACCCCGCCATGCGCATTCCCCACTACCTGATCGTGGACCCGCGCGCGGGAATCGTCCTGCATCACTGGAAGCCGACCGGCGACGGGGACGACGCCCGCTACGCCAACACCATGGAGTACGCGTTCGGCGACACCGTCAGGGTCGGCGAATGGACCGTCGACACGGGCGTCTTCCTGCGCTACGCGACGGACGCCGGCAAGTAGCCGCCACGGTCGGGGAGTGCGTCCCGGGGCCCGGCCCGCCGCCGCCTTGCTCGTGGGGCCCGGGGCCCGCGCCCGCGGCCCCGTCAGCCTCCTACGACGACGAGCCGGCCGCGTCGCCCACGGCCTAGGCTCGGCCCATGACCGCGTTCGACGACCTCACCCGCCTCATACCTCCGCCGTCGCAGCCCCAGTGGGGGAACGGCGACTGGGGCGAGGTGGAGGCCGCGCTGGCGCTGGAACTCCCCTCGGACTTCAAGCAGTTGGTCGAGTTCTATGGGGCCTACTACTTCTCGGAGTTCCTGACGCCGCTTGCGCCCTTCGGCGGGCGGGACCTGCTCGTCGGCCCGGCGAAGCGGATGCTGGACCAGGAACGCGGCTTCCGGAACAGCAACCCCGACAAGTGCCCGTACCCCTTCTACCCGGAGCCGGGCGGGCTCCTGCCGTGGGCGGGGACCGACAACGGGGACCGGGTGTGCTGGCTCACCGACGGGAAGCCGGACGAGTGGACGGTCGTCTGCTGGAATCCGCGGGGCTGGTACTACGACGCCCATCCGGTGGGCGCGGTCGAGTTTCTGGTCGGCTGGCTGTCGGGTGACATCAGCACCAGTGTCTTCCCCGATGCGGCCGAGTACGCGGCAGATACCGAGGACGACGACGAGGACCAGGACGACGGCGGTTTCGAGGGGTTCGCCGCGAAATAGGGGCCCCATCTAAAAACTTCGCAAGTAACTTGGCAAAGTTACTTGCGAAGTTTTACGTTGGATCCATGCCCACGAACCCCGGACCGCAGCAGTCCGCCGCCACCGCGCAGCGTCTGAACGACTCGATGAAGCGGCTGCGCGCCCGGCTGCGCACGGAGTCCGGGCAGCACTCGACGGGTCTGACCGCCACGCAGCTCGGCGTGCTGGCGGGCGTCGTCCGGGAAGGCCCGGTCACGGCGGCCCGGCTCGCCTCGGTCGAACACGTCAGCGCGCAGGCCATCGCGCAGAGCCTGGCGGTACTCAAGGGCGCCGGCCTCGTCCGCAGCGAGCCCGATCCGCAGGACGGGCGCCGCAAGCTGATGCGCCCCGCCCCCTCCGCGACCGAGCTGATCGAGAAGCTGCTCACGGGGCGCTCGGCCTTCCTGGCGCGCGCCCTGGAGAAGGTCGTGGCGCCGGACGAACTGGCCGACGTGGAGAAGGCGATCGAGCTGCTGGACCGGCTGGCCGCCGCCGACCTCAGCGACGGCAGCATATGAGCGCGCCCGCCACCCGGCCCTTCGCGCCGTCCTTCACCGCCCCGCTCTACGTGGGCTCCGCCCTCAACCCCGTCAACAGCTCCATCATCGCGACGGCCATGGTGCCGATCGCGCACGAGCTGGACGTCCCGGTGGGCGCCACCGGGGTACTGGTCTCCGCGCTCTACCTGGCCAGCGCCGTCGCGCAGCCGACGGCGGGCAAGCTGGCGGAGGTGTTCGGCCCGCGCCGGATCTTCCTGTCCGGCATCGTCCTCGTACTGCTGGGCGGTGTGGTCGGCGGCCTCGGCCAGGACCTGGCGGCGCTGACCGTCTCCCGGGTCCTGATCGGCATCGGTACCTCGGCCGCGTTCCCCTGCTCGATGGTGCTGATCCGGCGCCGCGCCCGGGACGCCGGGCTGGACGGCCCGCCGGGCGGCGTGCTCGGCGGGCTCGCCATCGCGGGCATGGCCACCGCCGCCGTCGGCCCGCCCATCGGCGGGCTCCTGGTCGGGGCCGCAGGCTGGCGCTGGGCCTTCCTGATCAACATCCCGGTCACGCTGATCGCCCTGGTCATGGCCCTGCGCCGGCTGCCCGAGGACCCTCCGTCGGACCGCGCGCACAGGGGGTTGCGCCAGGTCTCCCGCCGGATCGACCTGCCCGGGATCCTCGGCTTCGCGTCGTCGATGACCGCGCTCGTCATCTTCCTGATGAGCCTGCCGGAGGCCCGCTGGGCGGCCCTCGCCGTCTTCGTCCTGGTCGCGGCGCCCACCGCCCGGTGGGAGCTGCGTGCGACGGCGCCGTTCTTCGACTTCCGCCAACTGGCCGCCAACGGCGCCCTGACCCGCACCTACCTGCGCCAGGCGCTCACGCTGCTCGGCGTCTACTCGGTGATGTACGGCCTGACCCAGTGGATGGAGGCCGTCTACGGGCTGTCCACCCTGCAGGCGGGTCTGATGCTGCTGCCGATGGGCGCCGTGTCCGCCCTGCTCTCGCGCCCGCTCGCCCGCCGCAACCTGGTGCGCGGACCGCTGGTCGTCTCGGCGGCGACCATGCTGGTGGGCTCGCTCGGCATCATGCTGCTGACCTCCGGCAGCCCCGCCGTCACGCTGGTCCTGGTGTCCCTGGTCTTCGGCGTCACCAGCGCCACCACCACGATCGGCAACCAGACCGCCCTGTACCTGGCGGCACCACCCGACCAGATCGGAACCGCGTCGGGCCTCTTCCGCACCTTCGGCTACCTCGGCACCATCACCTCCTCGGTGATCGGCAGCATCGTCTTCCGCGACGGTGCGAGCGACCACGGACTGCACCGCCTGGGCCTCGTACTCGTCGCCGCCGGCATCGCCGTCCTGCTGCTCACCACCCTCGACCGCCGGCTGATGCGCCGCCCGGCGGACCACCCCCCGAAGACCACCGACACCGCCCCCCACACCAACGCTGCCGGCACCGAACCGGCGGCAGCCACCCCGCACAAGGAGACCCGCACATGACTATCGACCCCGAGCACACCGCGCTGCTCTCGATGGACTTCCAGCAGGGGGCCCTTTCGCGCATCCCCGACCCCGACGCCCTGATCGACCGGGTCAGTGGCGCCATCGCCGCCGTACGCTCCGCCGGCGGCACCATCGGCCACGTCCGCGTCGCCTTCACCGAGGACGACTGGGCGTCGGCCCCGCAGACCAACAAGACCTTCGGCGCGGTCGCCGCCGCCAAGCTGATGCACCACGAGGACAGCACCACGCAGATCGACGCCCGCCTCGCCCCCGAGGACGGCGACATCGTCGTCCGCAAGATCCGCATCGGCGCGGGCTCCACCACCGACCTCCACGAGCAGCTGCGCGACCGCGGCATCGACACGCTGATCCTGGCCGGGATCAGCACCGGCGGCGTCGTACTGTCCACCCTCACCGACGCCGTGGACCGCGACTACCGGGTGTACGTCCTGTCGGACGGTGTCACCGACCCCGACCCCGAAATCCACCGGGTCCTGGTCGACAAGCTGTTCCCGGCCCGCGCCCACGTCATCGACACGGACGCGCTGCGTACGCTGCTGCCGTCGGCCTGACGGGGGCCCGGGGCCGCCTGTCGGCGCACCGTGACACACTCCTCCCGCACCCTTGGGAGGGAACGGCAGTGAGCAGAACGAAGTGGGCCGCCGTGGCGGCAGCGGTCATCGCGCTCGGAGCCGCGGGCTGCGGCACGGGGGCCGCCGGCGCCGGAGCAACGGCCGGGGGAAAGCCGACGTCGCCCCGCCCCGAGGGCACCGGGCCTCTCACGTACGACGACGTACGCACGGACCTCACCACATCTGCCGCGGACGCAGGCGTTCCGGAGAACGAACCGGGATTCGGGCAGCGCGTGCACGGGGCCCCCTCGGACGGCCCGCCACGGGCGTGCGCCGCCGGATTCAAGGGTTTCGGATCCACGAGCACGCCGTTCGACCTCGTCCGCTTCCAAGCACTGGTGGGCGAGCTGCGCGAGCGCGACTGGCAGCGGTCCCGGGAACGGGATCCCAAGGCCCGGGCCGCCCATGGCGAGACCCGGGTGGTCCTGAAGCAGCGCGGCTGGACTCTGGTAGCGAATTACCTGGACGTCCCGGAGGAAGGCGTGATCACCCTGTCGGGCTTCGAGGACGCGTGCATGGAGAAGGACGGCGAGGACGTGGACCGGCCCGCCTGACCCTACGGGGAGCACACCCACCGCGCGCGGCACGCTCCACGTCCCAGCCCGCCGGGGTGACCGCTCCCATGACCGTCGGACAGGACCCGCATGCCTTGTGCGTCGGCTGCCTCCGCACCCTCGCGGGTGAACGCATCCCCTGACGCCCGCCGACCTGATCTCGCTGCTGGGCAAGGCCGCGCCGGAGCTCGTCTCCCTCCGAGGCCGTCACGCAACCGGCGAGAACACCATCCGCGCAATGGCCGTCAGGATCAGCACCACCGGGATGGCAAACCACCAGCGCCGAAGACGTACAAGTGCGACGACGCCCCCGGTGACCGCGACGGCCAACAGCTCGGCCACCAGAGCGAAGACGGTCATCATCCGGGCGGTGTCCGTGACTGTGCTGCCCCAAGCCGCTCGCCACCCGAGCCGCCGGCCCCGAGCTCATCGACGCCCGGAGCACCCTCGACGCCGCCCGGTGGCGCGAGGCCGGGTGGACGACCCGCGCGCTCGGCTGCCCCTGACCCACCCGCGCCGAGTGATGCGACGGGCGGGCCGGAAACCTCCGGCCCGCCCGTCGCAGTCGCCCCGTACCCCTCAGAGGTTGCCGCGGCGCTCCTGCTCGCGCTCGATCGCCTCGAAGAGGGCCTTGAAGTTGCCCTTGCCGAAGCCCATCGAGCCATGGCGCTCGATCATCTCGAAGAAGACCGTCGGCCGGTCCTGGACCGGCTTGGTGAAGATCTGGAGCAGATAGCCGTCCTCGTCGCGGTCCACGAGGATCTTCTCCTCGCGCAGGGTCTCCACGGGCACCCGGGTCTCGCCCGCCCACTCGCCCAGGGTGTCGTAGTACGAGTCCGGGGTGTCCAGGAACTGGACGCCGGCCGCACGCATCGCGCGTACCGAGGCGACGATGTCGTTCGTGGCGAGCGCGATGTGCTGGACACCGGCGCTGCCGTAGAACTCCAGGTACTCGTCGATCTGGGACTTCTTCTTGGCGACGGCCGGCTCGTTGATCGGGAACTTGACCTTCAGCGTGCCGTCCGCGACCACCTTGGACATGAGCGCGGAGTACTCGGTGGCGATGTCGTCGCCCACGAACTCCTTCATGTTGGTGAAGCCCATGACCTTGTTGTAGAAGCCGACCCACTCGTTCATCCGGCCGAGCTCGACGTTGCCGACGCAGTGGTCGATGGCCTGGAAGGTGCGCTTGGCGGGCGGCTCGACGATGGGGTCGGCCGAGGCGTAGCCGGGGAGGTAGGGGCCGTCGTAGCCGCCGCGCTCCACGAGGGTGTGGCGGGTCTTGCCGTACGTGGCGATGGCGGCCAGGACGACCGTGCCGTGCTCGTCCTTCACCTCGTGCGGCTCGGTCAGGCCGAGGGCGCCGTGCTCGACCGCGTAGGCGTACGCGGCGCGGGCGTCCGGGACCTCGATGGCCAGGTCGACGACGCCGTCGCCGTGCTCGGTGACGTGGTCGGCGAGGAAGCGGCCGTGGTCGGTGGCCGGCTTGATGACGGAGGTGAAGACGAAGCGGGCGGAGCCGGTGGTCAGGACGTAACTGGCCGTCTCGCGGCTGCCGTTCTCCGGTCCGGAGTAGGCGACCAGCTTCATGCCGAAGGCGGTCGAGTAGTAGTGCGCGGCCTGCTTGGCGTTGCCGACGGCGAAGACGACGGCGTCCATTCCCTTGACCGGGAAGGGGTCGGCCTGCCGGGCACTGTCGGGGGTGCTGTGCATCGTCTCAGTCATGCCCGAAGGTTCTCCCCGCTTCGCAAGGTGCGCAACAGTTCGCGAAATCACTGGGCAGCCTGTGCAGTGGATGGCCATGATGGGCGGGCTATCTGTACACACTGACCATCATTACGACGCCCCGGAGGCAGACCTTGGCGATCGACCGGCTGGACGGGCGGCTCATCGTGCTGCTGGCGCGTGAGCCCAGGATCGGCGTACTGGAGGCTTCACGCCGGCTCGGCGTGGCGCGCGGGACGGTGCAGGCACGTCTGGACCGTCTTCAGTCGAATGGCGTCATCCGCGGATTCGGCCCGGACGTGGACCCGGCGGCCCTCGGCTACCCGGTCACCGCCTTCGCGACGCTGGAGATCAAGCAGGGTCAAGGAGCCGACGTACGGGCGCACTTGGGCGGCGTACCGGAGGTGCTCGAACTGCACACGACCACCGGGCACGGCGATATGTTCTGCCGGCTCGTGGCCCGTTCCAACGCGGATCTTCAACGGGTGATCGACCTGGTTGTCGGATTTGATGGCATTGTCCGGGCCTCCACGGCCATCGTCATGGAGAACCCCGTACCCCTGCGCATCATCCCCCTCGTCGAACAGGCGGCGGAGGACATCGACTGAGCCGAGGAGTGCCGAGTTGAGCTTCTGGGAGTATCTGGACAATCGGCACCAGCAGCTGCTCACCGACGCGTTCCAGCACGTCAGCGCAGTGTTCCAGTGCATGGTCATCGCGACGGTGCTGGGCGTCCTGATCGGTGTCGTCAGCTATCGCAGCGGCTGGGGCGGCTCGCTGGCGATCACCTCGACGGCGACCGTCCTGACCATTCCGTCCCTCGCCGCGATCGGCCTGCTGATCCCGCTGGTCGGACTCGGGGTGGCGCCGACCGTGATCACGCTGACGCTGTACGGGCTGCTGCCCATCGTCCGGAACTCCATCGTCGGGCTGCGCGGCGTCGATCCGGCGCTCGTGGACGCGGCGAAGGGCATCGGGATGTCACGGGTCGCCCGGCTCCGCAAGGTGGAACTGCCGCTCGCCTGGCCGCCGATCCTCACCGGCATCCGGGTCTCCACCCAGATGCTGATGGGCATCGCCGCCATCGCCGCGTACGCCTCCGGGCCCGGACTCGGAAACGAGATCTTCCGCGGGATCGCCTCGCTGGGCAGCGCCAACGCGATCAACCAGGTGCTCGCGGGCACGCTCGGCATCGTCGTACTCGCCCTGCTCTTCGACGCCGCGTACGTACTGCTGGGGCGGCTCACCATCCCGAGGGGGATCCGTGTCTGAGACCGCGGCGGAAGCCGAACCGAAGTCCGCCGCCAACGCGACCTCCGGCGCCACCATCCAGCTGGAGAACCTGAGCAAGCTCTACCCGGGCAACCCGAGCCCGGCCGTGGACAACGTCTCGATGGACATCAAGGCCGGCGAGACCGTGATTCTCGTCGGCCCGTCCGGCTGCGGGAAGTCGACGACCCTGAAGATGATCAACCGGCTGATCGAGCCGACCTCCGGCCGGATCAGGATCGGCGACGAGGACGTCACCGACATCGACCCGGTGAAGCTGCGCCGGAAGATCGGGTACGCGATCCAGTCGTCCGGGCTCTTCCCGCACATGACGGTCGCGGAGAACATCGCCCTGGTACCGAAGATGATCGGCTGGTCGAAACCGAAGGTGAAGGACCGGGTCGAGGAGATGCTCGATCTGGTCGGGCTCGATCCGCGCGAGTTCCACGGCCGCTACCCGCGCGCCCTCTCCGGCGGTCAGCAGCAGCGGGTGGGCGTGGCACGGGCGCTGGCCGCCGATCCGCCGGTGCTGCTGATGGACGAGCCGTTCGGCGCGGTCGACCCGATCACCCGCGACCACCTCCAGGACGAGCTGATCCGGCTCCAGCACGAGCTGCACAAGACCATCGTCTTCGTCACCCATGACTTCGACGAGGCGATCAAGCTCGGTGACCGGATCGCCGTGCTGCGCGACCACTCGCACATCGCGCAGTTCGACACCCCGGAGGCCATCCTGACCAACCCGACGGACGACTTCGTCTCGGGCTTCGTCGGGGCCGGCGCGGCGCTGAAGCGGCTCAACCTCACCCGGGTACGGGACGTGGAGATGGCCGAGTTCCCGACGGTCTCGGTCGACGACCCGCTCCAGTCGATCTTCAACAAGCTGGGCAGCGGCCCGCACAACGAGCTGCTGATGCTGGACCGCAGGAGCCGCCCCTACAAGTGGCTGCGGCGCGGCGACCTGATGCGGGCCCGGGGTTCGCTGGCGCGGGCCGGGCAGCTGGTGCACGACACGGTGACCAGGGACGCGACGCTGCACGACGCGCTGGAGGCGGTGCTCACCGACAGCGGCGGCCGGGTCGCGGTGACCGGGCGGCGCGGCGAGTTCATCGGAGTCGTCGACATGCACACCCTGATGAACTCCGTGCACGAGCTGCTGGAGGCCGACCGGCTCACCGCCATCGAGCACCAGCACGAGCTCCAGGAGCTGCGCACCCATGAGGCCGTGCAGGAGCTGGAGGGCGGTGCGGACGTATGACTCCCAGCTCTCGCTCCCCCTCCCCTTCCAGCCCCGGCCCCACCGGTCCGGTCCCCGCGTCCGACCGGGACCGCCCGCCGGGCGAGCACGACGTCAAGGGCCACGCCTTCCGCGACGAGGAGGAGGAGCCCCCTCCCCCGGCCCGGCGGGCCCGCCGGATCACCTGGCGCAAGCTGGTCCTGGTGCCGGCGGCGCTCGGGGTGGTCCTGGTCGTCACCTACGTGTGGATCAACAACGTCCACCTCGACGCCATCGCGGAGAACTCACTCGCGGGCGACACGGTCCAGCTGCGCTGGTGGCAGCACGTCAGGCTGACCGCCATCTCGACCTTCTGGGTGCTGATCATCGCCATCCCGCTGGGCATCGCACTGACCCGGCGGGGGCTGCGCAAGGCCGCCCCGGTGGTCACGGCGATCGCCAACATCGGGCAGGCGACCCCGGCGATCGGTCTGCTGGCGCTGCTGGTGATCTGGCTGGGCATCGGCCCCTCGACCGCGATCACGGGCATGGTGATCTACGCGGTGCTGCCGGTGTTCTCCAACACGGTCGCCGGTCTGAAGGCGATCGAGCCGACCCTGGTGGAGGCCTCGCGCGGCATCGGAATGTCGGCGATGGGGACGCTCACCAAGGTCGAACTGCCACTCGCGGTGCCACTGATCCTGGCCGGGGTACGGACCGCGCTGGTCCTCAACGTGGGCACGGCGACCCTGGCGACGTTCGGGGGCGGCGGCGGGCTCGGGGACCTGATCACCTCGGGCATCCAGACCCAGCGGATGCCGGTGCTGGTGCTCGGCTCCGTACTGACGGTGGTGCTGGCGCTGCTGGTGGACTGGCTGGCCTCGCTGGTCGAGGTGGCGCTGACGCCGCGCGGACTGGAGACGGGGTGATGGGCCCGGTGGGGAAGCGGATGAGTCGCAGGGTGCGAATGAGGGATGGGGTGCCGATGAGGAATGGGGTGCGGACGGGTCTTGTGGTGCGGGCCGGGCAGCGGGTGCGGGTCGGGCTGGTGGGGGCGGTGGCGCTGGCCCTGGCGCTCTCCGGATGCGGCCTCAAGAGCGGGTCCCCGATGGTCGACGACGTGAAGCCGGGGTCCGTGGGCGCGGGCGAGCCGCTGGACGGCGCCTCGCTGACCGTCACCTCGAAGAACTTCAGCGAGAACATCATCCTGGGCCAGATGATCGGCCTGATCTTCAAGGCCGCCGGGGCCGAGGTGCTCGACCGGACGAACCTGCCCGGGTCGATCAGTGCGCGCGAGGCGATCCGCCAGGGCGACGCCGATGCGATGTACGAGTACACGGGCACCGCCTGGATCACCTATCTGGGCCACTCGAAGCCGATCGTCAGCCCACTGAAGCAGTGGGAGGCGGTACGCGACGCGGACCGGACGAACGGGGTGACGTGGCTGCCGCAGTCCACCCTCAACAACACGTACGCGCTCGCCATCAGCAAGAAGAACAACGCGAAGTACCACCTCAAGACGCTCTCCGACGTCGCCGCGCTCTCGAAGAAGGACCCCTCGGCGGTGACGATCTGCGTGGAGAACGAGTTCGCCTCCCGCAACGACGGGCTGCCGGGCATGGCGAAGGCGTACGGGATGTCGATCCCGGGCGGCAACATCAAGAAGATGGACGCCGGGATCGTCTACACACAGGTGTCGAAGTCCAACTCCTGCCTGCTGGGTGAGGTGTTCACCACCGACGGCCGGATCAAGGCGATGGACCTCGACGTGCTGACGGACAACAAGCACTTCTTCCCCAACTACAACGCGGCACCCGCCATCCATACCCCGACCTTCGAGAAGTACCCCGTGATCGCGGCCCTGCTGGACCCGCTCAGCGCGCGGCTGACCACGGAGGTGGCGCAGCAGCTGAACGCCAAGGTGGACGTCGACGGCGACGACCCGCACGAGGTGGCGAAGGACTGGCTGGTCGCGGAGGGGTTCATCAAGGAGGGCTGAGCGCCGCAGGAGCGAGTGGCGTGCGAGCGCCGGACGAGCGTGCCGGACGAGTTCCAAAGAAGATGTTGCAAAGGTACTGTTGCAAAGGCTTCTTTGTAACTCTATGGTTGAGGCATGGCAGACAACGAGGCCGGCCCCAACGGCAGCCCGGACAGCACTCCGGCAGGCACCCTGAACATCCACATGGTCAACGCCCGCACCCTGCGCGGACTGGCCCACCCCCTGCGGCTGCGGCTGCTGAACACCCTCCGGGAGTTCGGGCCGGCCACCGCGTCCGGCCTCGCCGACCGGCTCGGCGAGTCGAGCGGTGCCACCAGCTACCACCTGCGCCAACTCGCCTCGTACGGACTCGTGGAGGACGACCCGGAGCGCGGCAAGGGCCGCGAGCGCTGGTGGAAGGCCATCCACCTGGGCACCGCCTTCGACAGCACCGCCGACTTCCTCCACGACCCCGACCCGGAGGTCCGCGGCGCCATGGGCGTGGTGCTGCACGAGGTCGCCACCGTGCACACCCAGGAGCTGAACACCTGGCTCGGCACCATGCAGGACTGGCCCGAGGAGTGGCTCCGCTCCTACGACCTCAGCGACTTCAAGGTGCGCCTCACGCCCGAACTCTCCCTGGAAATGGCGGAGAAGATCCACGACCTCATCGACAGCTACCGGGACCGGGTCCCGGAGGGCACCGAGGGATCCGCCGTGGTCCGCACCCACCTGCACGTCTTTCCCCGCCCCGCCGAGTGACCGCACGCCGGACCGCACGACCGGCCGCGCGCCCGGCCCACCGACCGATTGGCCTGACCGACCGAGGGGACCACCGAGTCATGCATCCCGAGACGCACCTCCAGCTGCACACCATCCGTTCCGCCGAACTCCAGCGCCACGCTGCCGAGTTCCGCCTGACCCACCCCCGTACCGGCATCGACACCGACGCCACCCCTCCCGCCCCGCGCATGGACATGCGGACCCGACTGGGCTGGACCATGGTCGAGTTGGGCCTGCGCCTGCTGCCGGAGCAGTCCGGCGCGCCCTCCCGCGCCCCTCGACCGGCGTAGTCCGTGGACGGGGGGAAGAACACCCGCAACCGCCTGCCGCTCGTCGTGGTGCTGGCCGCCAACTCCATATCCACCGCAGGTACTTCACTCACCCTGATCGGCGTCCCGTGGTTCGTCCTCGAAACCACGGGCAGCGCGGGCCGGGCCGGGGTCGTCGCCTTCTGCGCGACCCTCCCGATCGTCGTCTCCGCCCTGATCGGCGGGCCCGTCATCGACCGGATCGGCCGGCGCCGGGTCTCCGTCGCCTCCGACACGGTGTGCGGACTCGCCGTCGCGGCGGTGCCGTTGCTCCACTACGCCGACGCGCTCGCCTTCTGGATGCTCTGCGCCCTGATGGCCGTCAACGGGCTGTTCCACACGCCCGGCAACACCGCCCGCTACGTCCTGGTCCCCGACCTCGCCGAACACGCCGGCACCACACTCCCCCGCGCCGCCAGCCTCTTCGACGCGGTCTCGCGCGGGGCCAGGATGGTCGGCGCGGCGCTGGCCGGGGTACTGATCGCGCTGGTCGGCGCGGAGACCGTACTGCTGCTGGACGCGGCCACCTTCCTCACCTCGGCCGCGCTCATCGCGGCAGGGCTGCGGGGCGTGCGCGCGGCCGAGCCGGTCACGACCGCCGAACCGGTCTCGCTGCCCACCTACAAGCGTGAACTGCGCGAGGGCTACGCCTACTTGTTCGGGAACCGGCTGCTGCTGGGCGTCGTGGTGATGGTCCTGTTCATGAACGGGACCGACCAGGGCTGGAACGCCGTACTACTGCCGGTGCACGCCTCGGGCGAACTGGGCGGGGCACGTGACCTGGGGCTGCTCACCGCCCTGTTCGGGGCGGGCGGCCTGACCGGTGCCCTGCTGTACGGGGCGGTGGGACACCGCTACTCGCGGCGGGCCGTGTTCAGCGTCTGCGTGATCCTGTGCGGGGCGCCGAGGTTCCTGGTGGCGGCGCTGACCGGCACGACGTTGCCGCTGGCCGTGACGATGGTGCTGAGCGGGGTCGCGGGCGGCGTCCTGAACCCGATCCTGACGACGGTGATCTACGGCAGCGTCCCCGACGCACTGCGCAGCCGGGTCTCCGGAGCGATCACCGCCGGCTGCGAGCTGGCCATGCCGGTCGGCGGCCTCGCGGCCGGGCTGCTGGTGGAGAGCGCGGGCGCCTCGGACGCGCTGCTGGCGATGGGCGGGTGCTACCTGCTCGCGACGCTGAGCCCGCTGGTCTTCCCGGCCTGGCGGTCGATGGACGACGAACCGGGCGCGGGGACGGGTGAGCCCCCGGGCCCTGCCCGGCCGCCGGTCAGCAGCTCGGGACCTCGCCCCCGTGATCCAGTGCCCGCAACGAGGAAACCGCGCCCTTCAGGGTCGTGACCGGGATCAGCCGGAGCCCGTCGGGGAGCTCGGCGTGCGCCTCCTTGCACTCCGCCTTCGGTACGAGGAAGACGCTCGCCCCGTCCCGGCGGGCCGCCTGGGTCTTCAGGGAGACGCCGCCGACCGCGCCGACCTTGCCGTCCGCCTGGATGGTGCCGGTGCCGGCGATGTTGCGGCCACCGGTGAGATCGCCCCCGGAGCCGTCGCCGTCGAGCTTGTCGACGATCCCGAGCGCGAAGAACAGGCCCGCGCTCGGACCGCCCACATCGGCGAGGTGCAGGGTGACGTCGACGGAGCCGGGCTTCTTGCCGAGGTAGTTCAGCGCCGCGTCCACGGCCGAGTCCTGCGACTGCACCATGTCGTCGAGGTTGTGCTTCTCGATCTCCTTCTCGGAGCCGCCGGTCGGGTACACGGAGTCGCGGGGCATGACCGCCCGGTCCGTGCGGAACCAGCTGTCGATCACGTCACTGATCCCGACTTCGGCGTCGGGTCCGGTCGCCACGATCGTCGTCATCCGCAACTGGCCCTTGGTGGGCCGGGTCGGGGTGCCCTCGATGGTGATCACCGGTGCGCCGTGATCGTCCCCGAGCACGTTCGCCGTCGTACCGGGCTGCGCCAGCGTGAACGGCAGCGGCGCGAAGGCGGCCACTCCGAAGAGGGCGAGCACGGGCAGGGCGCAGAGGGCGAGGGTGCGGGGGCGCGAGAGACGTGTGAGCACCCGCCCAATCTAACCGGCCCCACCTGTGTGGGGCGCGCCACAGCCCGTTGGGCAGAGGGGATACGGCTGCCGCAGGCGCACGGCGGCCGGTCCGGGGCCGTGCAGGGGAGTCCCCGCAGGACGACGAACGGATACCCGGGTCCCTTCGCGTACCCGCCGAACGTTCGTCGTCCGAGGAGACGCCCCGGAGGGGCACCGGACCCCACCCACGAACAGCGGTGCACCCCACGGGGCAACCCGCACAAACCCAGCCCGTCCGGCGCTTGAGGACGGACGGACCCCCGCGCCACACCAAGCCCGTCCGGCGCTTGAGGACGGACCCCCGCGCCCCGGACCCGGGCATGGCCAAGCACCGGGCCCACCCCAGGCACCCGCACCCCGCCGCCCGCGCCTAGCGAAGCGCGTCCGCGACCTCCCGGGCCGCGTCCACGACCCGCGGCCCGACCCGCTCCGGGACCGCGTCCGCCAGCATCACCACACCCACGCTGCCCTCGACCCCCGTGACCCCCATCAGCGCGGCCGCCGCACCGCTCGCCCCGGCCTCCAGCTCGCCGTGGGTGAGGGTGAACGCGGTCTCGCCCACCGGCTTCTGCCGGGCCGCGAGGATCGCGCGGCCCGCGGCGCCCCGGTCGAGCGGGTGACGGAAGCCGGCCCGGTACGCCACGTGGTAGTCCGTCCAGGTCGGTTCGACCACCGCGACGGCCAGCGCGTCCGTGCCGTCCACGAGCGTGAGGTGGGCCGTGGCCCCTATGTCCTCCGCCAGGGAGCGCAGCGCGGGCAGCGCGGCTTCCCGGACGAGCGGATGCACCTGCCGGCCCAGCCGCAGCACGCCCAGGCCGACCCTGGCCCTGCCGCCCAAGTCGCGTCGGATCAGGGTGTGTTGCTCCAGGGTGGCGAGCAGACGGTAGACCACTGTGCGGTTGACGCCGAGTTTGTTGGACAACTCGGTGACCGTCAGTCCGTGGTCGGTGTCGGCAAGCAGTTTGAGGACACGCAGTCCTCGGTCGAGCGTCTGCGAGGTCTCCGCGGTCACGACGCCCTCTCCTCTTTGGTGAGCGGCGGCGGCTGGTTCCCACGGATTGTGCGTCACCGGTCCCAGCGGCGACGCACGGAGAGGCCGCCGGCCTGGCCAAGGCACCGGCTGCGCTCCGCGGCGGCGCTGCCACGGGGCGTTCACATTTTTGGGACAGTAGCGAGCGAGTCCGCTCAGCGGAAGACCTCGTCCAGAATCCGGGCGCCTGCGGAAAAGCGCTTGTGTCTCGCGAGCATAAGTGCCGGTCAGCGGGGCGTCGGCCGGATGGCCCGTATCTACGCGCGTCCATGTCGGCCGACTCCCTCGCGACGCTCCGTACACCAGAGGTGAACCAGCGTTAACTCACCGTGAACAATTGCTGCACGGTTTTACCGTTCACGAGCACTTCGCAGGCCCGGATCGACTTCGTCGCCGGGTCCCGGACGGTGAAGTTGAGGGCGAAGGTGCCGTCGAGGCCGATGATCCGGGTGACGTAGGAGTCGGACGTCTGCCTGCCGTCCGCGGTGCGTCCGGTCACGGAAACCGTGGCGACGGGCGCGAAGCCTCGGCCGCTCACCTGGACCACCGTGCCGACCGGTCCTTCGGGCGGTGAGAGCGCGAACGACGGCCCGGCCGGGACCGTGCCGTCCTGGACGGTGAACACGGCCGTCTCGGTGCGCGGGTTGACGAGGACCTCGCGGACCCGGATCGCGACGGTGTCGGCCGCGTTGACGGTGAACGTCTGCGAGAACGCCCCGTCGAGACCGACCACCTTGGTCCGCACCGGGTCGGAGGTCTGTGAGCCGTTCGCCCGCAGTCCGACGATCGACACGGTCGCCACCTTCGCGAAGCCCTGTCCCAGGACGGTGACCGAGGTGCCCTTCGGGCCGGCCGCCGGGGTGAGGACGAGGTACGTCGGCGAGACGGTCAGCTGGGTGAGGGCCTCCGCGCTGCCGGCGGTGACGCGGAGCGCGTACACGGCGCGCGGGGTGGACCCGGCGACGGTGACCGTGCCGGTGAGCTTGCCGTCGGCGGTGATCCGGAGGGTGGAGCCGCTGATCCGGGCCGCGTCGCAGCCGCTGCCGTCGGCGGCGCACAGCGCGGCGGCCGGGGTGACGCCGGACGGCCAGCCGTCGCCGGAGACGCCGATGGACCCGCCGGGTTTGACCTTGGCCGCGCCTGCGGAGAGCGTCGCGGTGGCCTCGGTCACGGTGAACGGCGTGGTCAGTACGGTCGCCGGGTCATTGCCCTCGTCGACCTGGACCGAGGCGATCGCGGGGTCCGAGACGGTGAAGTCGACGCTGAACTTCCCGTCGGGCCCGCTCTTCACGTAGACGGCGGTGTCGTCGAGGGTCGCCCCGCTCGCGTCGAGGCCGACGGTGTTGATCCACCGGTCCTGGAAGTAGTTGCTCCCGGTGACGGCGATGACGCTGCCGACCGGTCCGCTGCTCCGGGACAGCGCGATCGCGCGGGGCCCGTCGGGGACGTAGGCCCGGACGGTCAGGGGCGCGGTCGCCTCCTTCGTACCGTCGCCGACCTTCACGAGGTACGAGCCGTCCGGCACTGCGCCCGCCCCGGCGAGCACGGCGTTGCCCGTCAGCTGTCCGGAGCCGTCGATCGCGAGGGTGGAACCGGCGAACTTCGCGGGGTCGCAGCCGCCGCCGTCCGCCGCGCAGAGCGACGGTACGGGGGCGGCGGACGGTGTCCACCGGCTGCCCGCCAGGGTGACCGGGGTGGACGGCCGCACCGGGGCGGCCGGCGCGATGAGCGTGGCCGGCTGTCCGGCGCTGCCCTCCACGGTGACGGTGCCGACGGACCCGCCGCCCGCGGTCACGACGCACGGGGTCTCGTAGGTGCCGCCGAGGACCTTCGTACGCGTGAGATTGCGCAGCGGGGTGAAGGAGACCGGGCCGCTCGCGTCGGCGGGGACGATGAAGTCGCCTTCGTACGGCGGGATCTCGATCGGTTTGCCGGACGGGATGTCGAGCGACACCTGGGGTCCGGTGACGGTCACGGTGCCGGTGGCGCCGCCGGACATGGCGAGGTCGAGGCTCGGGGTGGTGGGTACGTCGCTGAGGCTGAGCCCGCTGGTGGCGGGGGACGGGCCGAGCGTCACCCTGGCGTGGACCTTGCCGCCCGGGTCGACGACGTCGGGGGTGAGTTCGACGTTCATCTGCTGCGGCCCGGTCGCCTCGCCCTGGCCGGCCGGCAGGGTGCAGTGCACGGTCGGGGTCACCGTACCGGCGTGCGCGAGGGGGGCCAGGGCGGCGGATCCGCCGGTCCAGACGAGCAGGGTCGTGGCGCCGAGTGCGACGGCACGGCGTAATGCCGGGCCGCCCGGTCTTCTCGTACCGGCGGATCTGCGATGGGCGAACATACGGCTCCTCCAAAGGAAGCGGAATGCGAATGATCCGAATGATGAGAAAGTGAGCACGAAAACGAATGCGGATACGGTACGGAACGGGAAACGCCCGCCCGCTCCATTGCCGTATGGAGCAGACGGGCGTCCGGAAGGGCTTTCCCGGCGACCCCCGTTACAACAAGGTCAGGGTCAGGGTGGCGCTGTAATCTCCGGGCCGGGTGAATTCGGGAACGGTGAGGGTGAGACCGGCATCGGCGTCGAACCGGCCGCCGGTGAACGGACGTGATCCGTCCGGACTCATCCGGCAGAGGCTCGCCGCCCCGCTCCCCAGCGCGGCGGGCGATCCGGCCACCGGCACCCCCACGCTCCCCGCCCGCGCGGTGCAGGCGGGGGTCCACCGCACGGCGTCGGCCGGGATGGTGTTCCCGTCGGCGCTCCTGAAGCCGGTGAGGGTGGCGGTCAGTGACCATCCGCTGTTGACGCCTCGGGCGTCCTCCACCTCGACCCGGTTGAGCCGGGCCTGCTGGGCACCGGTGTCCGTGCCCAGCACCGTGGTGCCGAAGTCGACGGTGTCACCGGCCTGGGTCATGGACAGTGTCCCGGCCCTGACCTCGGTGGTCAGCCGCTGCCCGGCCGTGGAGCCGTCGCCGCCGCCCTCGGTGGTCACCGTGAACGGCAGTGTGCGTACGGTCGCCGGGTCGTTGCCCTCGTCGGCCTGGACGGCGGCCACGGCGTCGGAGATGACGGTGAACTCGACGGCGAAGGTGCCGTCCGCGCCGCTCTTGACGTAGACCGCGCTGTCGTCGAGCCCGGTGCCCGCCGCGTCGAGGCCGATGATGTTGATCCAGCGGTCCGGGTTGTAGTTGCGGCCGCTGACGGTGATCACGCTGCCGACCGGCCCGCTGTCGGACGACAGCGAGATCTCCCGGTTTCCGGCCGCGACGGCCTTGACGGTGAGGGGGGCGGTGGCCTCCTTCGTACCGTCGTTGACCTTCACCTGGTAACCGCCGTCGGGCACCGCCCCGGCCTCGCCGAGGGTCGCGGTGCCGGTGAGCGTTCCGTAGGAGTCGATCCGCAGGGTGTTCGAGGTGAACTTCAGCGGATCGCAGCCGCCACCGCCCGCCGCGCAGAGCGACGGTACGGGGGTGGCGTCCGGGGTCCACCGCGAACCGCGCAGCTTGACCGAGGTGCTGGGCCGCACCGGATCGGCCGGGGCGGTCAGGGTGGCGGGCTCGGAGGTGGTGCCCTCCGCCGTGACGGTGGCGACGCTGCCCACGTCACCGACGACGTCGCACGGTGTCTCGAAGACCGATCCGAGGACCTTGGTCTGGGTGAGGGTGCGGACGGGGGCGAGCGAGATCTCTCCGGAGGCGTCCACCGGGACCAGGAAGTCGCCCTCGTACGCGGGGATCTCGATGGGTTCCCCGGCCGGCACGTCCATGGTGAACTCGGCGCCCCGCACGGTGACGGTGCCGGTGGCCCCGCCGGACATCGCGAGGTCGAGGCTCGGGATGGTCGGCACGTCGTCCAGGGCGATGGCGCTGGTGGCGGGGGACGCCCCGAGCGTCACCCTGGCGTGCACCTTGCCGCCCGGAGCGACGACCGGGGGCGACAGCTCGACGTTCATCTCCTGCGGCCCGGTGGCCTCCCCCTGGCCTGCGGGCAGGGTGCAGTGGACGGTCGGGGTCACCGTGCCGGCCTCGGCCGCTGCCGCCTTCGCGTCGTACGGCGGAAGCGGCGCGGCGGCCCCGACACAGCCCAGCGACAGTACGAAGCAGGCTGCGAGCAGACCGGTCACCCCGGGTCTTCGTCGTCGGATCACCTGACACCCTTTCATGGCCCATTGATTGCGCACATTGAGGAGGTCACGTGCAGAGAAGTCAAGAGAGACCGAATTGATCCTTTCGGAAATGCCCGAAAAGCATTTCGGCACGCGTTTCCCGCGCATCCGTTGACATCTTCGAAGATCACCGTTTCACTGCACCCGACATGCCGGGCCCGGCACGCAGATCCGCAGGCTGGTACCGCTACAGCGAATCTGCGGAATTCAACCGGAAGGAGTTCCACCCGTCATGTCGATCTCCTCACGCCACACCCCGAGCCGAAGACGCCTGCCGCTGGTGGTGGGCGCGGCGTCCGCCGTCGGCGCGATGCTCGCGCTGTCGTCCCCGACGGCCTCGGCCGTCACCCCGCTCACCGCTACGGCGAGCTACGACTGCGGCTCCTGGGGCAGTGGTCTCGCCACCCTGACCGCCGCCGACTCGGGCACGAACAAGACCATCAAGATCACCTCCACGGCGATCACCATGCCGGTCGGCACGAGCGCCGACCCGAACAGCATCACCACGACGCTGAGCCTGACCAAGACCTCGGGCGGCGTCACCAGTCAGGTCCAGTTCTCCGCGAAGACCAACCCCGGCCTGAGCGGCGGCAACCCGATCACCCTCGGCCCGCTGAAGCTCACCTCGGGCACCCTCGCGGCCGGGAACAGCACCAATTCCACGGTGCTGCCCACTCCCCCGACCACCTCCAACTGGTCGCTGCGGATCGTGGCCTCGTCCCCGACGTCGGCCACCGTGCCGTGCGTGGCGACGTCCGTACAGTCCGCGCCATTCGTCTGGTAGCGGCCCGCGCATGACACCGGCCCGGAGCGGGGACGTCTGTCCCCGCTCCGGGCCGGTGCCCGCGCGCCGGTGGCGGCTCACGTCATGCGGGTGGCCCACTCCTGGACCTTCTTGATCCGCTGCTCGATCTGCCCGGCCGTGGCCTCCGCGCTCGGCGGCCCGCCGCAGACCCGCCGCAGCTCGGTGTGGATGACCCCGTGGGGCTTGCCGCTCTGGTGGGTGTAGGCGGACACCATGGTGTTCAGCTGCTTGCGCAGGCTGAGCAGCTGCTTGTGGGTGACCACCGGCCGGTCACCGGCCGGCTTCTCCAGCAGGTCGGCCTCGGAGGCCGGCTTCTGGCGGCTGTGCGCGATCTGCCGGGTCTGCCGCTTCTGGAGCAGCAGCTGCACCTGGTCGGGCTCCAGCAGCCCCGGGATGCCGAGGTAGTCCTGCTCCTCCTCGCTGCCCGGGTGCGCCTGCATGCCGAACTCGGCACCGTCGTACAGCACCCGGTCGAAGACCGCGTCGGATTCGAGGGCCTCGAAGGGCAGCTGCTCCTCGGTCTCCTCGTCCTCCAGCTTCTCCGCGTCGGAGAGGAGCTTGTCCTCCTCCGCGAACGGGTTCTCCTCGTCGCTGCCCTTCTTGGGCTTGTCGAGGACGTGGTCCCGTTCGACCTCCATCTCGTTGGCGAAGTCGAGCAGCATCGGGATCGTCGGCACGAAGACCGAGGCGGTCTCGCCGCGCCTGCGGGAGCGCACGAAGCGGCCGACGGCCTGGGCGAAGAAGAGCGGCGTCGAGATGGTGGTGGCGTACACGCCGACCGCCAGGCGCGGCACGTCGACGCCCTCCGACACCATCCGGACCGCGACCATCCAGCGCGATCCGTCGTCGGTGAACGTGTCGATCCGCTTGGACGCGGCCTTCTCGTCGGACAGGACGACGGTGGCCTTCTCGCCGGTGACCTTCTTGAGGATCTTGGCGTACTCGCGGGCCGACTCCTGGTCGGTCGCGATGACCAGGCCGCCCGCGTCCGGGATGCCCTTGCGGACCTCGGTCAGCCGCTTGTCTGCGGCGCTGAGCACGTTGGGAATCCAGTCGCCGGTGGGCGCCAGCGCGGTGCGCCAGGCCTGCCCGATGGCGTCCTTGGTCATCGGCTCGCCGAGCCGGGCGGCGATCTCGTCACCGGCCTTGGTGCGCCAGCGCATGTTGCCGCTGTAGCTGAGGAAGATCACCGGCCGGACGACGCCGTCGGCCAGCGCGTTGCCGTAGCCGTAGGTGTAGTCGGCCGACGAACGCCGGATGCCGTCGTTGCCCTCCTCGTACGCGACGAAGGGGATCGGATTGGTGTCCGAGCGGAACGGCGTGCCGGTGAGGGCGAGCCGGCGGGTCGCCGGGTCGAACGCCTCCTGGCAGGCCTCGCCCCAGGACTTCGAGTCACCGGCGTGGTGGATCTCGTCGAGGATCACCAGGGTCTTGCGCTGCTCGCAGCGGTTGCGGTGCAGCATCGGGCGGACGCCGACACCCGCGTACGTGACCGCGACCCCGTGGTAGTCCTTGCTCACGGGGCCGGCGCTGTAGTCGGGGTCGAGCTTGATCCCTATCCGGGCGGCGGCCTCCGCCCACTGCTTCTTGAGGTGCTCGGTCGGCGCCACGACGGTGACCTGCTGCACGACATGGTGGTGCAGCAGCCACGACGCCAGGGTCAGCGCGAAGGTGGTCTTGCCTGCGCCGGGGGTCGCGACCGCGAGGAAGTCGCGCGGCTGCTCCTGGATGTACCTCTCGAGGGCGCCCTGCTGCCAGGCTCGCAGCTTGCCGGCCGTACCCCAGGGGGCGCGGCCGGGAAAGGCGGGTGAGAGGTGGTGGGAGGCGGTAGTAGTCACGGTCTCCGGTTCGGGTCTCTCGGGTACGTGGGGTGCTGTCCGCACGGACCGGGACGGGCCCGCACGCGATACGACAACCGGGCCACCCTACCGGGGGGCGGGGTGGAACCCCGTACGAACCAGCCGTGGTTCGACGCCTCTGAGACCCGCTTCACAGAGGGCCGCCTACTTGGCGAACCCAGGCAGCTGCTCCGCGATCTTGGGCATGTCCAGCCCGCCCTGACAGACATCGAGGACGAACCGCTCGGCCTCGTCCACATCGAACGCGGCATCCAGTGGATGTCCGTTCATGTGCAGGAAAACCCAGGTCGCGTACCAGGCGATGCGTTTATTGCCGTCGATGAGCGCATGGTTGCGCGCGAGTGACTCCATCAACGCGGCAGCCTTCTGCCAGACGTCCGGATAGGCGTCCTGTCCGAAGACGCTCGACTGTGGACGGGCCAGTGCCGAGTCGAGCAGCCCGTAGTCACGCACCTCAGCCGTTCCGAGGCGCTCTGCCAGGTTGAGCAGTTCGGGCATGGTGAGGTACTGCATCAGGCGAGCCTCCGGTTGAGCTCCTCACTCGCCTTCAGCACATGTTCCGCCGCCTCGTTGAAGAGGCGTGAGTGTTCGTTTATGGCGGTGATCACCGCATCGTGAGCGAAGGACTGCATACTCCGTCCCTCTGCCTCGGCCCGTGCACGCAGGGCGTCCAGCTCTTCTTCGGTGAACCGCAGATTCAAACCAGCCATGAAATGATGGTACCGCCCAGTACCACGTGGTGCTACGACTCTGCCCGCACCCGCGTAGCCACCCACGCCCCCACCATCGCGACCCCCGCCATCGGCAGGAACACCACCACGAACGCCCCCGGGTGCGAGCCGGAGGCGCCCGCCTCGGCGGCCTCGTGCACGGCCCCCACCGCTCCCCCGCCGAGCGCGCCGAACGCCGCGCCGCCCGCCGCCAGCAGCAGGGCGTTGGAGAGCCCGTCGGAGATCTGCAGGGCCGCGGAGTTCGCCCCGGCCTCGTGGGGCGCGGACAGCTTCAGCAGCAGCACGCTGGTCGACGCGGTCACCGTGCCCATGCCGAGGCAGCCGACCGCCCAGGCCACGGCGACCGTCCAGACCGGCACCCCGTCGATCAGCACGGTGGGCGCCCCCGCGATCGCCACGGCGACCAGCACCATGCCGGCCACCATCAGCCGCTCGCGGTGCGGCTCCAGGCGGCGCCGGGACTGCAGGAACGAACCCAGCGCCCACGTCCCGCCACCGGCCGCGAGCGACAGCCCGGCCATCGTCGGGGACAGGCCGCGCTGAGTGACCAGCATCAGGGGGACGAACGACTCGGCGGCGATGAACGACCCGGCCGCCACCCCGCGCAGCAGCACCACCGAGGGCAGCCCGCGCGCCGCCCGTCCGGTGCCCCGGGGCAGCAGACCGCGCACCGCGGGGACGAGCAGGGCGATCCCCGCGGCGGCGGGCAGCAGCGAGAACCAGTTCCGCTCCTGCCCGGCGTACTGGAGCAGTCCCGCGCCCAGCGAGATGCCCAGCGCGAGCGCGATGCGCCGGCGGTCGAACGGCTCGACGGGCGCCGCCGGGTCGGCGGGCCCGGACGCCATCCGCCGGATCGCGGGCAGCGCGAGCGCCAGCGGGAAGACCACCAGCACCGGGATGCCGACGAAGACCCAGCGCCAGCCCAGGTGCTCGGTCACGCTTCCGGAGGCCAGTGGCCCGACGACGGACGGGATCACCCAGCTCGCGGCGAACCCGGCCATGATGGCGGGCCGCAGCGGCTCCGGGTAGGCCCGGCTGACCACCACGTACAGCGCGACGATCACCAGCCCGCCGCCGAGCCCCTGCACGGCCCGCCCCGCGACGAACATCCACATGGTGCCCGCGGTCCCGGACAGCAGCAGGCCCACCCCGAAGGCGGTGATCCCGGCGGCGAGCGGCCCCAGCGGCCCGCGCCGGTCGGCCCACTGGCCGGAGAGCACCATGGCGAAGAGGCTGGTGGTGAAGTACGCGGAGAACGCGAACGCGTACAGCGGGATGCCGTGCAGCTCGCGCGCGGCGACCGGCATCGCGGTCCCCACGGCGGTGGCCTCGAAGGCGATCAGGAAGACGACGGAGACGATGCCGATGCTGAGTGCCCGGTAGGTCCGCCCGAGGACCCCTTCCGCCGCCGTCGCGGCAACGGCTCTGTGCAGGTCAGCAGCGTCTTCGTGGCCGGCCGAGACCTCGGCGTCAGGCGGTTCCAGGGCGGTCATGAACCCTAGAGTAAGGGGCAAAATCCCCCCTGACCCCTGTCGTGAGTCGCTCCCGTTCTGGTCCCTTGGTCGTAGGACCGGTCGGCCGTTCATGAACGCGGTGTGGCAGTCGCGTTGCGGGACGGCCCGTGCTCTTGGCGGCCGTTGCCACCAGCGCCTACGGTCGGGACCAGAACAACGCACGGCCGTGTGCCCGAGAGGCTCAGGGGCTCGACTGCAACTCGAGTTACACCGGTTCGATTCCGGTCACGGCCTCGGTATACGGAACCGCCCGCCCCCTCGTCCTGACGACGCGGGGGCGGGCGGTTCCATGTGACGGGTCAGTCGGTGAGCGGGGCGTCCGGAACCGGACGGCTGCCGCGCGCCCGGCGCACCGCGTAGGCGACGAGTACGGCGGCCAGGCTCCCGAGGCTGGTGAACAGCTGGGTGCGCTGGTCGCCGATGACGGCCATGGCCACCAGCACCGCGGCGAAGCCGGCCATCACCACCCAGGTCAGGTACGGGAACAGCCACATGCGCAGGGTCAGCCGCTCGGGCGCCTCGCGCTCCAGCCGGCGCCGAGGACGATCAGGACGGCGCTCGGGTCGAGTTCCTCGATGAAGGTGTTGTCCATGCCGCAGTGCGCGTCGTTGGCGGGGAGACGGCGCCCGGCGCGCCTTCCGTCCCGGGTCTTCGCAGGGGCCCCGGCCTTCAGGCCGGGCGGGAATACGATCTCGTGGCTGCTCTGGGGTGATGATCAGAGTGGACGTTCCTGCCGCTCGACGTACTGCCTGACGATGCTCAGCCCTGCCCCGCCTCAGGACCCCGCGAAGGAGGACGGGGACCAGGAACGGCCGTGCACGACTGCCCGGTCGGTGCGGCCGGTGAACTCCTGGCGCAGTTATCGGGAGGAGGCCCTTCCTCACCGACTCCAACGGCACCCACATCCCCAACCCGCGCCATGCCCGCAGGGCCGCCTGCGAACTGGAGGCCGCGCAGCGGGCCCTGTCCCGATTCCCACGCTGCAAAGCCAAGGACCGGACCCGTAACCATCAGCGGGCGGTGGAGAGGGTGGGGGGCCCTGCACGGCAAGGTGCGGCGTCAGCGGCTCGATCACGCGCACAAGACCGCGCTCACCCTGGTCCGCGCGCATGACTTCATCGCGCACGAAGACCTCAGGATCCGCAGCATGAGCAAGGCCCCCGCGCCGAGGCCCGACCCCGATACACCGGGTGTGTTTCTGCCGAACGGGGCGGCGGCCAAGGCCGGGCTGAACCGTTCGATCGCTGATGCCGGACAGGGCGAGGAGGAGTCACGTCGGCGGATATGAGGACGTGCTTCACCCCGCCACCTCCTTCTTCGGTGTCTGCTCCGGCCCCCGCGCGCACAGCGCCACGAGCGCGTCCGCGTGGGAGAGGCCACTCTCCTCGACGACTTCGCGCACGCTCTGGGCCTCGCGGACCATGGCGAGGCGGACCTGTCCGGCGGAATCCGCGCGATAACCGTACACGGCGGGTCTGGGCAGGGAGTTGTAGGAGAAGTGGGACGAGAAGTAGTACGCCCCGGTGTCGTACAGCGCCACCAGGTCCCCGGGCTCCACGGCCGGGAGTTCGCGGGCGCTCGCGGTCAGGTCACCGGCGAAGCAGCAGGGTCCGGCGATGTCCACGACCTGGAGCGGCCCCTCCTTGGGACGGCCCGCCGCGTCGAACACGCCGACGCGCAGGGGCCAGGAGTCCGGCATGAAGACGGTGCGGGTGGCCACCTGGGCACCGGCGTGGGTCACCGCGATCCGCCGGCCGCCGGCCGACTTGGTGTACTCGACGACCGATGCGATGGTGCCGCTCTTCGCCAGCAGCGAGCGGCCGAACTCGGTGACGAGGGTGTAGCGGCCGTCGAAGAGGCCGGGGGCGGCTGCGCGCAGTTCGCTGACGTAGTCGGTGTAGGTGGGGCGGTCGTCCTCACTGTCGAAGTTGACGGGCAGGCCGCCGCCGATGTCGAGGCCGGTGATCCGGGCCTGCCCCAGCTGCTTGTTGATCCGTTCCGCCAGTTCGTACGCGACGCCGACGCCCTGGGCGATGAGCGGCAGCGGACAGCCCTGGGAACCGACGTGTGCGTGCAGGCGGTTGAGCCAGGGGCGCGTGGTGAAGGCGTCGATCACCGCGTCGACGGCTCCCGGGTCGCGCAGCGCGACGCCGAACTTGGACGTCGCGGTGGCCGTGCTCATCGCGCCGATGGCACCGGCGCCGACCTGGGGGTTCACCCGCAGGCCGATGGGCCCGGCGGGCTCGCGGCCGGCCAGCAGCCGGTCGACGCGCTCCAGCTCCTGGAAGTTGTCCAGGTTGATCGCGATGCCGTGCTCCAGGGCGAACTCCAGCTCCTCGACCGTCTTCGCGGGGCTGTCGAACACCAGCCGGTCGTGGCTGAAGCCGGCGGCGAGGGCCTGTTCCAGCTCGCCGGGCGAGGCCACCTCGCAGCCCATACCGGCTTCGGCGAGCAGCCGGAGCACCGGCACCAGGCCGCAGGCCTTGGCCGCGAACGTGTGGTGGACGGTGGCCGGCCCCTGGAACGCCTCGTTCAGCGCGTCCACCGCGGCCAGCACCCCGTCGACGTCGAGCAGGCCGACCAGGGGCGATCCGGGGCCGAGCAGTCCGTCCTCGACGGCACGGGCGAGCGCCGCCTCACGGGCGCGCTTGCGCTGGGGGGCCGGACCGGAAGTCACCTGAACCACACTCCTACGTGATGGGTCGCTCATGCACCGCCCCCGTCGGACCGCGGGCTGTTGTGCTCAGCTTCGGGGTGCGGAGCCCGGCATGTCTTCGTCGTTCGGCACCAGGACCGCCCGGTTCGCGTGTCCGGCCCGACAAGGAAACGATCATGATGACGAAGACCGCCCGCCACCCGGCGGACCGGAACCGGAACCGGAACCAGTACCGGAATCAGGACCGCGGCCGGGCGGGCCCGAGGCGCAGTCCGATCTCCGCCAGCAGCCGCACGGCCGGGTCGGCCAGGTCGACGCCGAACAGCTCCCGGGCCCGGCGCAGCCGGTACCGCAGGGTATTGGGGTGCACGTTGAGCTGTCGCGCGGCGGCGGCCGTGTCGCCGAAGGCGTCGAGGTACGAGGCGACGGACTCGCCGTAACACGCACCGTGCGACCGGTCGTGCTCCAGCATCGCGTGCACCGGCCCCGCCGTCTCCGCCCACAGCGGCTCCACCCGGTCGAGCAGCCGCAGCACCGCCGCCTCGGCCGCGACCTCCTCGTACGACGCCACCGCCGACCCGGCCCCGGCAGGGGGCAGGCGCGCGGCACGCTCCCGGAGCACCCGCACCACCAGCTCCGCGGCGTCCCGGGACGCGGGCAGCTCCGCCAGGTCCGCCACCACGGGCCCGGCTCCGGCGAACACCACACCCCGGGGCACCGAACGGGCCGTCGCCAGCAGGGTGCGCGCGGGGTCCCGCTCGCCGTCCGAGGCCGGGACCAGGACGTACAGCCGCTGCCCGGACCGGGCGGTCACACACCCCGGGCGGTAGGCGGCGGCCCGCAGCGCCAGTACGTCAAGGACCCGCTGCACCCGCTGCCCGGCGTCACCCGGCGCGGGTTCCGGGCCGTCGTGGGCCTCCGCCACCAGCACGGCGTACGGCCGGCCCCGGACGATCCCCACGTCGTGCGCCGGCTGCCCGCTGCCCGCCAGGAGTGCGTGCACCGAACCCTCGCGCGCCCACGCCGCCGCCCGGCCCCAGGTCCGGTGGTGCGACAGGTGCGGGACCGCGGCGCGGGCGGCCGTGCGCAGCGCCGCCACCGCGTCCTCGGCCGGCGGCCGCCCGTCGGCCGCCGCCCAGATCGAGCCGAGCACCTCGGAGCCGTGCCGCACCGCGACGGCCAGCCGCTCGGCGTACCGCTCGTCGGCGGGGAGCCGCACCACGTCGTCGGTGTTCCAGAGCGCCTGGAAGAAGCCGCTCTCGCGCAGTTCGACGACGCGCCAGCGGGGCACCTCCTGGCCGAGGATCGTGAGCCGGCGCATCGGATCGGGCTCGTGGTCCATCCGCGAATAGGCGAGCACCCGCGACTGCGGGTCCTCGATGGTGATCGCGCCGCCGACGAGGTCAGCCACGGTGTTGGCGAGACCCGACAGGTCCCCCAGCCGCAGCCCGTCCACCCCGGCCGCACCCCCGGACCGGTCCGGGACGCTGTGCACCAGCGCCGTCCGCAGCTGCCCGAGCACCTCGGTCCAGCCCTGCCCGGCCCGCCGGGTCAGCAACGCCGTACGCCCGCGCTCCGCCGCCTCCAGCAACGCCGCCCGAGGCCCCCGTGCACCGCGCCGCATCACCACGGCCGCCGCCCCGGCACGGTCGGCGGCGCGCAGCACGTCGACGGCCTCGGGCGAGGCGACCTCCACCCCGACCGCGAGCAGCACCAGCCCGGTGGCCGCCCAGACGTCCTCGTCCCGCTCCTCACCCGGGTCGTGCAGCACCACGTCGGACACCGGTACGCCGGTGCCGAGGGGTGCAGCGACGACGTCGAGCGTCCCGGCGGCGATCAGCGCGAGGAGCTGCGCCAGCGTGGGGCCGCCCTGATCGGCGGCGCGTTCCGTCTCGGAGAGGTGCATCCGCCCATGGTCGCCCCACGCCGCCGGGGCCTGCCATGCCCCCGGTCACTACGGGGCAGCGCTCCGGGCTACTTCCGACGCGGGTCGCCGGAGAACCAGAAGTCCGAATGCTCCCGCGGCATCAGTTCCTCCGTCTTCGGCCCCCCGGCCGGCCAGGCGTCCCCGTTGGATAGGTCATCGGGGAGTCATCGGCACAGCCGAGTCCTGCCGTGACGAAGACGTTGCCGATACTGCCGACTTCCAGGGTGACGACGAGTCCATCGGCGGAAGTGGCCCGGATCCTTGGCATGACCGTTCGGAGTCGACGTCGAAATCCCGGACGCCCTGCTGCTTCCAATATCGCTGGACCTGTTCCAACAACTCGCCGCGACGTTGCTCGGAGACCACAGTGAGGATGTTGCGGCTGCGGGAGATGGTCGTGGTGCCGGTCGGTCTGCCGACGACTTTGTAACCGGCGTCCGTGGCGTCCGCGACCGCGTCCGCGAGTCGGCCCCGGTAGGTGGCGAGCGCTTCACCGGAATGGCTTGGCATCACGGAGCTCCGAGACCCGCATGCTCAGTACCCACCGTTCGCCGAGTAGAGGCCCGGTGGGCTGACGCCTGGAGCGTAGGACCGAGGAACGCCTTCCGGCGCTCCTGGTCCTCGTGGGTGAAGCCCTTGGCGGAGCTACCGACCGCGTCCGCCGTGCTTCCCACCATGCCCGCCAATGAACGCAGCGCCTTCGTCCACGCCTCCATGCAGTCGTCGATCGCCTGGGCTGCCTGGAAACCGGCCAGTCCGCCGACAGCCGCGTCCGTCGGCGTGAACAGGACTTTGATGTCTTCCGGCATGTCGTGGGCAACCTTGCCGGCGGCCTCGCTCGCCTTGTGCACCTCGTGCGAATCGATCCAGAACCCCCCGCGCCGCACCGCCGATCAGTGTGGCCACGTGCGCCCCTTACTCGCTGGTGACCGCAGATTAACCAACGGTCACACCTGGAGCCTGAGTACGCGTACTCAGGCCCGGGGAAGAGCCGTCCCGGAGCACCCGATCCGGTTCAGCTCACAGCGCGTCGGGGCGCCCAAGGGTCACACCATCCGTACGTGGCTCAGGACCCGGCCGCCGCCACCGCTGCCTGGGGCCTGATCGGGAGGCGGTTGATCGGGCGGCCGGTGGCCGAGCGGACCGCGGCGGCCACGGCTGCCGGGGAGGTCACCACGGGGACCGCCGAGGCTGGCTTGGCGCCGAACGGGGCCACCACGTCGCGTTCCTCGACGAGCCTGACGATGCGGATGTCCGGCGCGTCCAGGGAGGTCGGCAGGGCGTAGCCGGTGAGGTCGGGGTGGCGGATCAGGCCGCGGGCGGTGCGGAGGTTCTCCGTCAGGGCGGTGCCGATGCCCTGGGTGACGCCCGCCTCGATCCGGGTCGCCAGCTGGGACGGGTTGAGGACCCGGCCGACGTCCTGGGCCACGGCCATCTCCACGACACGGACCGAGCCGAGCTCGATGTCGACGTCGACGACCGCGCGGATCGCGCAGAAGGCGAGGCCCACGAAGGCGTCGCCCTGGCCGGACTCGTCGAGCGGCTCGGTGGGATGCGGGCGGCACTGGGCGGTGGCCCAGAGTTCCTTGCCGTCCATCGCCTCGGTGACGGTCGTGGAGAGCACCCCGTCATAGCTGGTGATCTTGCCGTCGGCGATCTGGAGCAGCTCGGTCGACATGCCGAACTTGTGGGCCAGCGGCTGGAGCAGCTGGGTGCGGACCATCTTCGCCGCGCGTTCGACCGCTCCGGCGGAGACCCAGGTGTGACGGCCGTGCGTGGCCGGTCCCGCCGGGGGCTGGTCGGTGTCGACGGAGGCCACGTGGACCTCCTCGATGCCCAGGGTCTCCTGGACGACCTGGCGGGCCAGCGTAGAGAAGCCCTGCCCCGTCTCGACGGCGGCGCAGATGACGGTGGCGACCCCGTCGTGGACCCGGACGGTGGCCGTGGAGACCTCGTCGGTGCCCTCGGCGCCGAGCATGTGGACCATGCCCAGCGCGTAGCCGACCCCGCGCCGCACCGCGCCGGGTTCGCCGGCGCCCTCCGGGCCGCCCGGGAGCAGCCAGTCGTCCTCCGGGGAGTCCTTGGGGAGCGAGGGCAGCGGGAAGTCCCGTACCGAGCGCAGGAGTTCGGCCACGGGGGCCGGGCAGGTCACGGTCTGTCCGGTGGGCAGGATGTCGCCGGTGGATAGGGTGTTGCGCAGCCGCAGTTCGGCCGGGTCGATGCCGAGCTTGCCGGCCAGCTTGTCCATCTGGCCCTCGTACGCGGCACAGACCTGCATCGCGCCCTCGCCGCGGACGTGGCCGGACGGCGGGTTGTTCGTACGGACGGCCCAGCCCTCGATGAAGGCGTGCGGGACGACGTAGGGGCCGCAGGCGAACGCGACGGCGGCGGCCAGCGACTCGGACGAGTCGTCGGCGTACGCGCCCGCGTCGAGGAGGATCTGCGCCTCGACCTTCACCAGGCGGCCCTCGGCGTCCGCGTGGTGGCGGTAGCGGAGCAGCGTCGGGTGGCGGTGCGCGTGGCCGAGGAAGGACTCCTCGCGGGTGGCGGCCAGTTTGACCGGGCAGCCGGTGCGCAGGGCGAGCAGCCCCAACGGGAGCTGGAATCCGGGGTCCTCGCGGTCGCCGGTGGCGCCGGGGACGCCGGTCACGACGACCTTCACCCGGTCCGGTTCGAGGCCGAAGCAGGCGGCGGCGAGGTCGCGGTCGGTGTGCGGGTCGGTGGAGGCGGTGTAGATCTCGACGCCGCCGTCGGGGCGGGGTACGGCGAGCCCGGCCTCGGCGCCGATGGGCGCCGGGTCCTGGCGGCCGATGCGGTACAGGCCCTCGACGATGACCTCGCCCACGATCTCCGGGTCGCCGTAGCGCAGCGGGATGTGGCGGATCAGGTTGCCGTCGGGGTGCAGGGGTTCGGCGGCGAAGGCCTTCTCCGGGTCGGTGACCGGTTCCAGTACCTCGTACTCGACGGCGATGGCGGCGGCGGCCAGCCGGGCCGTGTCGGGGTGGTCGGCGGCGACGGCGGCGATCGGCTCGCCGTGGTGGCGGACCAGGTCGGAGGCGAAGACCGGGCGGTCCACGACGCGGCGTCCGTAGGCGCTCTCGCCGGGGACGTCCTCGTGGGTGACGACCGCGCGCACGCCCGGCATTTCGAGGGCGGCGGAGGTGTCGATCGACAGGATGCGGGCATGGGGGTGCGGGGAGCGGAGGACCGCCGCCCAGAGCAGTCCCTCGGCCCACAGGTCGGCGGCGTACGGGAAGGTGCCCTCGGTCTTGGGACGGGCGTCGGCCGGCGGCAGCGAGGCGCCGAGGCCGAACATCGGCTGCTCGCCCTCGGGGCCGTCGGGTCCGTCCAGTGAGGGGATGCTGATCGCCGTGTGGGTCGCGCCGGCCGCGGTGGCTGCGTCGTTGCTCACGCCATGCCTCCGTCCTGCAGATGGGCCTGCACACTACCCGCGCCGGGGGCTGCCTGGTGCGGGATGCGGGCCCCGTCCTGTTCCGCGTCGTGCTCCGCGGCGTCCGGTGCGGGCGCGGAGGCCGCCTCACGGCCCGCGATGACCTCGTTCACGGCGTCGAGCACGCCCCGGTAGCCGGAGCAGCGGCAGAGGTTGCCGCAGAGCGCCTGGCGGGTCTCCAGTTCGCTGGGGGCGTGGTTGCCCTCCAGCAGGTCGTGGACGGTCATCGCCATTCCGGGGATGCAGAAGCCGCACTGGACGGCGCCGCAGTCGGCGAGGGCCCGCTGGACGTCGGACGGTTCGCCGTCGACGGCCAGGCCCTCGACGGTACGGACCTCGCTGCCCGCCGCGGTGGCCGCGGGGACCAGGCAGGAGGCGACGAGCCGGCCGTCCACCTGGACGTTGCAGGCACCGCATTCACCCTGCGAGCAGCCGTCCTTGGCTCCGGCGAGGCCGAGGCGCTCGCGCAGCACGTAGAGCAGCGACTCGCCGATCCAGGCGTCGGTGACGGGCCGGTCGACGCCGTTCACGTGCAGCGCGTACGAGGCGGAGGGGTGCTCGCTGGGCAGGTCGAGCCGGGGGGCCGGAGCCGCGTCGAGGGCGTCGGGGTCGGTGTCGGGCGCGGTGACGTCGAGATCGGTGTCCGTGGCTTCGGGAGCCGGGTCAGCGTCCGCCGGGGCGAGGTCCGTCGCGTCGGGCTCCGTCGCGGCATCGTCCGTGTCCCCGGTGTCCGGCGCATCCTCTGCAGCCGGCTCGGCGTCCGGTCCGGCCGGGCCGGGGTGCTCCATGGCGGGAGCGTCGGAGAGTGGGGGGATGTCGGGGACCGCGGGCTGCGAGGCGTCCTGGTGGGGCGCGTCCGGCGGGACCTCGTGCGTGTCCTCGGGCCCGTCCCCCGCCGCCGCGGTGTCCGGCGCTTCAGGTGCCGTGCCGTGGTCCGTCCCCTGCGGCGGTGCGCTGTCCCCGGCCCCGGGTTCCGGCTCGCGGGTCGCCCAGGGGGCGGGTGCGCCACCGGGCAGGGTGGCCGGCGGGGTCCGGTCGGCGTACCAGCCGGCGGCAAGCGCGGAGGCCGAGAACTCGCCGGACTCCTCCGGGAGATCGCCGTCGGCGACCGGGATCTGCCACTGGCCGGTGTGCCCCGCGGGTTCCGCGGACTCGGCGGACTCCGCGAAGTTCCACTGGCCGGTCTCGGCCCGGTCCTCGCGGTACCGGTCCGGGTACTGCTCCCCGGGCGGCTGCGGCTGGTACGGGGTCTGCGGGTATCCGTACGGCGCCTGCTGCTGGTTCGGGTCGGGCCAGTGCACCGCCTCGGGGGCGGGCTGCTCCGCGTCGGTGCCGTGGTCCGGCCGGTCCTGCCGGCTCGGCGTCTGGACGACCCAGCTGCCGGTGGCCGCGGGGTCGAGCCCGGCGGCCGGGGTCAGCGGCAGGATCATCGGCGGTACGTAGCCCTGGCCGGGGGCGGCCAGCGGGATGTTCGCCAGGTCCTCCGGCGGCAGGTGGACGAAGGCGGTCGCCTCGGCGTCGTAGTCGCCGCTCTGGGGGATCGGCTCCCACCCCCCGTGCTGTTCGGTGTGGTCCTCGTTGCTCACGACAGTGCCCTCCCCAGCGCGCGTCGGGCCAGCGCGGCGACGGTGCGCCGCAGGTGCAGTACGGCGGGGGACAGCGGTGGCGCCTGACCCCCGTCGGCGGGCGGTGGCTCGTCCGGGATGCACGCCGCGGCGACGTACTCGCCGAAGGCGGCCAGCGCGTCGGGCGCCAGGCCCCGTTCGCCGTCCCAGTCGATCAGCGAGGCGATCCAGCGTTCGGCCTCCAGCGGCCGCAGCGGCATCGGCGCGATGGCGCCGACCGCGCAGCGCACGCCGCGCCGGGCCGGGTCGAGGACGATCGCGACGGAGGCGGTGGCGCGGCCGGGGCCGGTGCGGCCGGTGGCCTTGAGGAAGACCTGCGGGGCGTGCAGCAGCGGTACCCGGACGAAGCCGATGAGTTCGGCGGGCTCCAGCATCTCGCGGCCGGCCAGCAGGTGCGAGACCGGGATCTCGCGGCGGGCGCCGTCCGGGCCCGCGATGACCAGCTCGGCCTCCAGCGCGGCCAGGACCGGCAGGGCGTCGCCGGTCGGGGCCGCGGTGGCGATGTTGCCGCCGAGCGTCCCGGCGTTGCGGATCTGGGGCGGGCCCGCGGCGCGCGCGGAGGCGGCCAGGGCCGGGATGAGGGCGGCGAAGTCGGGGCGCCCCATGCGGGCGTGGGTGAGACCGGCGCCCAGGAGAGCGTGGCCGTCCTGGTAGTGCCAGCCGCGGAGTTCACTGATCCGGCCGAGGCCGACCAGCCCGGAGGGGCGCAGGAGGCCCCTGTTGACGGCCGACATCAGGTCCGTGCCGCCCGCCACGGGGACGGCGGCAGGCATGGCGCCGAGTGCCGCCACTGCCTCGTCCAGCGAGGCAGGCAGTGTGACGGACTGCGTCGCCTGCGGTGCTTGCGTGGTCAACCCAGCTGCCCCTTCCCGGTGTCCCGGCTGTCCCGTCTGTTTCGCCGTACGGTACGTGCTCAAAGCCTGGACGTGGCAACTCTGGCACATCTTCGGACCGGCCCGACGCGAGGGTCCGCGAAGGGAGTATCCGTCCCTGGCCAGGGTGATGATCCCGATTCGCACCTCTTCGGAGCAGAGTGCGAATTGCCACTATTCAGCGAGCTTGTACGGCTTATGCCGTTCCACGGGAGGGTTGAACGGAAGAGTTCTGGACGGGAGAGTCCGCGAGGACCGGGAAGGGGGAGGTCTCACACGTTCGGGGGTGTTCCCTCCAGCGGGCGGCCGAGGATGCCGGGCCGCCGCTGCCACGGCAACGGGCCGTCCGCCGGCCGGTAGTCGACGCCCAGCGCGTCCAGCCGCGCGTAGTGCGTGGCCATCCGGCGCTCGAAGTCGGCGAAGTCCCGGTCCGCGGAGGCGGGCAGGGCCGACCAGGCGACCTCCGCGAAGGCGGCCAGCCGCGGGAAGACCTGGTAGTCGACCCGGGCCCGGTTCTGCATGACCTCGGTCCAGACGTTGGCCTGGGTGCCGAGGACGTGCCGGGCCGCATCGTCGGAGAGGCCCGGCGGCACGGGTTCAAAGCGGTAGACGTCCTCCAGGGTGCGCACGTATCCGATCGGCATCGGCTCGTCGGGGCCGCCGTGCTGACGGTGGTCCAGGTAGACCTGCTGCTCGGGGCACATGACGACGTCGTGCCCGGCCTCGGCGGCGGCGATGCCCCCCGCGTAGCCGCGCCACGAGGAGACGGCCGCGCCCTCGGCGAGCCCGCCCTCCAGGATCTCGTCCCAGCCGATGAGGCGGCGCCCCCGCGCGGTGAGCCAGCCGTCGAAGTGCCGGATGAACCAGGACTGCAGCTCGTCCTCGTCGGCCAGGCCCAGCTCCTTGATACGGGCCTGGGCGGCGGGCGACGCCTTCCACTGGTCCTTGGGGCACTCGTCGCCGCCGACGTGGATGAACGGCGAGGTGGCGGCCGGGAAGAGTTCGAGGACCTCCTCGAAGACGCCCTCGAAGAAGCGCAGTGCCTGCTCCGTGGGGGCGAGCACGTTCGGGCTGACGCCCCAGTCGCCCCAGACGGAGAGGGCGCCGGTGTCGATGACGTCGGTGTTGCCGAGCTCCGGGTAGGCGGTGATGGTCGCCTGCGAGTGGCCCGGGATGTCGATCTCGGGGACGACCCGGATGTGCCGGGCCGCGGCGTACGCCACGATCTCGCGGATGTCGTCCTGGGTGTAGAAGCCGCCGTGCGGGGTCTCGTCCCAGAGTTCGGAGGCCCGGTGCCCGTGCTTGGTGCGCGAGCGCCAGGAGGCGGTCTCGGTCAGGCGCGGGTAGCGCTTGATCTCGACGCGCCAGCCCTGGTCGTCGGTGAGGTGGAAGTGGAAGACGTTCAGCTTGTGCGCGGCGAGGAGGTCGAGGTAGCGCAGGACGTCGGTCTTGGGCATGAAGTGCCGTGCCACGTCGAGCATCATGCCGCGCCACGGGAAGCGCGGGCCGTCCTCGATGTCGGTGAACCCGAAGCCGGGACGGGCGCCGTCGTCGACGGGCGCCCGGCGGAACGCCTGCGGGCCCAGCAGCTGACGCAGCGTCTGGGCGCCCCAGAAGACCCCGGCGGGGCTGCCGCCGGTGATCGCGACGCTGTTGCCCGGCAGGGTGGTCAGCCGGTACTCCTCGGGCCCCAGGGCCGGGTCGGTCAGCAGCCGGACGGACTGCTCGGCGCCCTCGGCGCCCGGTGCGAGGGACAGGCCGAAGGCGGCGCCGAGGGTGGCGCGCAGCCAGCGTTCGGTGGTCTCGGTGCCGGGGCCGGCCGTGATGGTGGTGGCCGGGTCCAGGACGAATCCGCACCTGCCCCGGCCGCCGGCGCGCACGGGTGCCGGGATCAGTTCCATGTCCATGACGTCAGTCCTTAACCGCTCCGCCCAGCCCCGAGACCAGACGTCGCTGTACGAGTACGAAGAAGACCAGCACGGGAACGGTCATCACCGTCGAGGCTGCCATGATCCCTCCCCAGTCGTTCTCATCGGGTTTGAAGAAGACCAGCAGCGCCATCGGGAGCGTCGACTGGGAGGTGTCGCTGATGATGAACGACTTCGCGAAGAGGAAGTCGTTCCAGGTCGAGATGAACGAGAAGACGCTGGTCGCCACCAGCCCCGGGAAGACCAGCGGGAAGAGGATCTGCCACAGGAAGCGGGCCCGGCTCGCCCCGTCGATGTACGCGGCCTCCTCCAGCGCGTCCGGGACGGCCTTGACGAAGCCGCGCAGCATCCAGATCGCGAACGGCAGCGAGAACGCCAGGTGCGGCAGGATCAGCGAACCGAGCGTGTTCAGCTGGCCGAAGTCCCGCATCAGGAAGAACAGCGGGATCGTCAGCGCCTCGACCGGCACCATCTGCGCGACCAGGAACATGATCAGCAGGGTGGTGCGGAAGCGGAACCGGAACCGGGTCACCGCCGTCGCCGCCAGGAAGGCGATCAGCGCGGAGACGATGACGACCGTGCCGGCGACGAGCAGGCTGTTGAGGAAGTAGCGCCCGAAGTCCTGCTGCTGGAAGACCCGGCGGAAGGAGTCCAGGGACGGCGACAGCGTCCAGGGCCTGGGGTGCGCGGACTGGACCTCCCCGGCCGGCTTGAAGGCCGAGAGCACCATCCAGTACAGCGGGAAGGCCACGGCGGCGGCGATCAGCAGCGCCGCGGCCTCGGCGGCGAGCCGGCCGGGCCGGCGGACGCGCGACAGGGACGGCAGGCTCACAGTTCCTCCCCCTGGCGCCTCACCAGGCGCAGATAGACCAGCGTGACCGCGAGCAGGATCACCAGCATCACGACGCCGATCGCCGAGCCGAGGCTGTACTGCGAGGACGCGAACGCCTTCTGGTAGGCGTACACGTTGAGCACCAGGTTCTGGCCGGCGATGCCGCCGCCGTTGGTCATGACGTAGATCTGCGTGAAGACCTTGAAGTCCCAGATGATCGACTGGATGGTGACGACGATCAGGATCGGCCGCAGCATCGGTGCCATGACCGACCGCCAGATCCGCCACTGCGAGGCGCCGTCCAGCGCCGCCGCCTCCAGCACCTCGGTGGGGATCGCCCGGATGCCCGCGTACACGGTGACCATCACGAACGGGAACGAGCACCACAGCACTTCGAGGAGCACCAGCGCGAAGGCGCTGTAGCGCCCGTACGTCCAGGAGAAGTCACCGAGCCCCAGTACCCGGTTGACGGGTCCGAAGTCGGCGTCGAAGAGGAAGACCCAGACGGTGGAGCCGGTGATCGCCGGGGTCGCCCAGGCGCCGAGCGCGGCCATCATCAGGGCGAGCCTCGGCAGGGCCCGGACCCGGGTCAGCAGGACGGCCAGCGCGCAGCCGACCAGCAGGGTGGCCAGCACGCACAGGCCCGCAAAGACCACGGTGGCCGCGAGGACCTGCCAGAACTGACTGTCGTGGAAGAGCGTCGCGTAGTTGCCGAACCCCTGGAAGGTGGTCGGTTCGCCGCCGCTGACCTGGGCCTGGGTGTACTCCAGGAAGGAGATCAGGCCGAGTTGGTAGATCGGGTAGACCAGCAGCCCGCCCAGCAGGACGAGCGCGGGCAGGAGGTAGAGCCAGGGGGTCCAGCCGGACCGCCGGGCCGGGGAGACCGAGGGGCGGCGCCGGCGCGGACGGGGAGTGACCCCGCCCGCACCGGGTACGCCCGGCGCCTTGTACGCCGTGCTGTTCGCCGTCATCGTCAGCCCGCGGCGGCGAACGCGGCGTCCATCTTCTTCGCCGCGTCGTCCGAGGCGCCGGCCACGTCCTTACGGCCGCTGACGATCTCCTGGAACATCGTCGGCAGGATCAACGAGGAGTCGATCTGGCCCCAGGCCGCCGACGCGGGGACGAACTTGGCGCCCGCGCTGAGCGTCTTGACGAACGGTTCGACGAACGGCTCCTTCTTCGCTGCCGCGTCCAGCACGTCCGTGTACGTGGGCAGGAAGCCCATCGCGTCGAACATCTTCGCCTGGGTCTCCTTGCCGGTCAGCGACTTCATCAGGTCGACGGCGAGGGTGCGGTGCTTGCTGCTCTTGAGTACGCCGATGTTGTTGCCGCCCGCGAACGCCGGGGCGACGGAGCCCTCGGCGACGCCGGGCAGCGGCACGACCGCGTACTTGCCCTTCACGGTGCCCGCCTCGACGGCCGCGTGGCTGAAGTCGCCGCCGATGGCCATGGCGGCCTTGCCGGAGGCGAAGGCGGTGACGGTCGCGTTGCCGCCCATGGCCGCGCACTTGGCGGCCGGGCAGTTGGTGTCACCGAAGAGCGAGGTGTAGGCGGTGATGCCCTTGCGGGCCTTCTCGCTGTTGATGGCCGCCTTGTACGAGGTCCCGCCGCCCTCGGCGAGTTCGCCGCCGTTGCCCCAGATGAACGGCATCGCGCCGTAGGTGTACGCGCCGCCCACCGCGAGGCCGTAGAGGTCCGGCTTCTTCTTGTGGATCTTCTTGGCGGTGGAGATCAGCTCCGCCTGGGACTTGGGCGCCCCGATGCCGAGGTCCTTGAAGACGTCGGTGCGGTAGTACAGCGCCCGGACGCCGACGAAGAGCGGGGCGCCGTAGATCTTGCCGTCGACCGTCACGGACTGCTTGGCCGTCGGGTCGGTGTCCTTGGCGTCCGCCCAGGCGGCGAACTCCTCGCTGACATCGGCCAGTCCGCCGTCCTTCACGTAGCCGGCGGTATCGGTGTTGCCGTACTCGATCAGGTCGGGGGCGCTCTTGGGGTCGTTGAACGCGGCCTTGACGCGCTGGGCGCGGGTGTCGACGGGTATGTACTCGATCTCGACCTTCGCGCCCTCGTGGGCCTTCCGGAAGCCCGCGACCGCGGCGTCGACGACCTTCTCCTTGGGCTTGTTGCCCACCTCCTGGAACAGCCAGACGCGCAGGGTGCCGGTCTTCTCGTCCCCCTTGGCACCGGTGTCGGAGGTCTGCGGCGCGCAGGCGGTGGCGGTGAGTCCCGCCAGCACAAGCGCCGCAGCCGGGGCGGCAATTCGGGCAGAAAGCTTCATCCGGGACCCCTACCGGTAGGCGTTGCAGCATGCGCAACGCGCGTTTCGTTCTGCACAACTTGCAGGAGGGTAGGTCTAGACGAAGTCGCCGACAAGTGGTCTCAACCACTCTGTGACCCGGGGAAGCAGCCCGTGCAACGCGGCCGGTGCGACGCGGCCCGCCCCGGACGGCAAAGAGCCCCCGGGGCACGCGGCAGCGTGCCCCGGGGGCTCTTCCGGGCAGGTCGGTTCTGCTGGTGCGGACTACTTCTTGTCCTTGCCGCCCTTGCCCTTGTCCTTGTCGCCGCCGGCGCCCATGGATTCGTAGATCTCCTTGCACATGGGGCACACCGGGTACTTCTTGGGGTCGCGCCCCGGCACCCAGACCTTGCCGCACAGCGCCACCACGGGGGTGCCCTCCAGGGCACTCGCCATGATCTTGTCCTTCTGGACGTAATGGGCGTAGCGCTCGTGGTCGCCGTCGCCGTTCGACACCTGTGGCGTCGGCTCCACGAGGGTTCCCGTACCTGCCCCGCGATCGGGCTCAAGAGTGCTCATAACCGCCAAGCGTACTGAAAGCCCGGGGGATCAGTTCAGCGAAGGGTCGTCCGGGTAGGTGGCGACCATGGCCAGTTCGCTGCGCTGACGGCGCAGGACGGCCCTCCAGAGGCTCTCCGGCCGCGGGGACGAGACGTCCCCGGGCTCCGACTCGACGACGTACCAGGCGCCCTCGGAGAGTTCCGCCTCCAGCTGTCCGGGCCCCCAGCCGGCGTATCCGGCGAAGATCCGCAGCGAGCCCAGGGCCGGGGCCAGCAGCTCGGGCGGCGCCTCCAGGTCCACCAGGCCGATCGCCCCGTACACCCGGCGCCAGCCGAGGGGACCCTCGTCGCCGGGGATCACCGCGACGCCCAGCGCGGAGTCCAGGGAGACCGGACCGCCCTGGAAGACGACACCGGGTTCACCGGCCAGACCGGCCCAGGAGGTGAGGATGTCGGCGACGCCGACCGGGGTCGGGCGGTTGAGGACAACACCGAGCGAGCCCTCCTCGTCGTGGTCGAGGAGCAGCACCACCGCGCGGTCGAAATTCGGGTCCGCCAGGGCGGGTGCGGCCACGAGCAGCCGCCCTGTGAGCGAGGACACCTCGGTCATGCCAGAAATGATCCCGCATCTTCGGCTTTCGCGGGGGCCAAGTGGCCCGGCCGCCGCCCCGGGTGCCCGAGCGCAGCTCAGGGCGCACGGGTGCACGAGGAGCGCACGGCCGGGCCCCCATCCGGACGGTGACCCTCCGCAAGATTCAGGAAGCGGAGCGTGTTGTGGCGGATTCATGACGTTCGCGCACCCCCCGCTTTCTTACGGAAGGGGGGCGCGTGGCCATTACCCTTTCGATTGGCCCCCTGCCCGACCACTCCGGAACGCGAGATTCATGACCGGCACAGACGATGTCCTGCTTGTCCACGGCGGAACCCCGCTGGAGGGCGAGATCCGCGTCCGAGGCGCCAAGAACCTGGTGCCGAAGGCAATGGTCGCCGCGCTGCTCGGCAGCGGGCCCAGCCGACTGCGCAACGTCCCCGACATCCGCGACGTGCGGGTGGTGCGCGGACTCCTCCAGCTGCACGGCGTGACCGTCCGTCCGGGTGACGAACCGGGCGAGCTGATCCTTGACCCCACCCACGTCGAGAGCGCGAACGTCGCCGACATCGACGCCCACGCGGGCTCGTCGCGCATCCCGATCCTCTTCTGCGGCCCGCTGCTGCACCGGCTGGGCCACGCGTTCATTCCCGGGCTCGGCGGCTGCGACATCGGCGGCCGGCCCATCGACTTCCACTTCGACGTGCTGCGCCAGTTCGGTGCCACGATCGAGAAGCGGGCCGACGGCCAGTACCTGGAGGCCCCGCAGCGGCTGCGCGGCACCAAGATCCGGCTGCCGTACCCGTCGGTGGGCTCCACCGAGCAGGTGCTGCTGACGGCCGTGCTGGCCGAGGGCGTCACCGAGCTGTCCAACGCGGCCGTCGAGCCGGAGATCGAGGACCTCATCTGCGTACTGCAGAAGATGGGCGCGATCATCTCCATGGACACCGACCGGACCATCCGGATCACCGGTGTGGACCGCCTGGACGGCTACACCCACCGGGCCATCCCGGACCGCCTGGAGGCCGCCTCCTGGGCGTCCGCGGCGCTGGCGACCGAGGGCAACATCTACGTCCACGGGGCGCAGCAGCGCTCGATGATGACGTTCCTGAACACCTTCCGCCGGGTCGGCGGGGCCTTCGAGATCGACGACGAGGGCATCCGGTTCTGGCATCCGGGCGGCGCGCTGAACGCCATCGCGCTGGAGACGGACGTGCACCCCGGTTTCCAGACCGACTGGCAGCAGCCGCTGGTCGTGGCGCTGACGCAGGCCGCAGGCCTGTCGATCGTCCACGAGACGGTGTACGAGTCGCGGCTCGGCTTCACCTCTGCGCTCAACCAGATGGGCGCGCACATCCAGCTCTACCGCGAGTGCCTGGGCGGTTCGGACTGCCGCTTCGGCCAGCGCAACTTCCTGCACTCCGCGGTCGTCTCCGGCCCGACGAAGCTGCAGGGCGCGGATCTGGTCATCCCGGACCTGCGCGGCGGTTTCTCGTACCTGATCGCCGCCCTGGCGGCGCAGGGGACGTCCCGGGTGCACGGGATCGACCTGATCAACCGCGGTTACGAGAACTTCATGGACAAGCTGGAGAAGCTCGGCGCGAAGGTGGAGCTGCCGGGCGGTTCACTCGTCTGAGCGGCGCGGCAGGGCACGGCCGGGGCCGGTTCCCGGGGGCGAAGGCCTCCGGGAACCGGCCCCGGTGCGTTCGGGCGGCTGCCGGACGGCATGCGCGGGCGCCTGTGGAGCCGGACGGAATCGGCCCGTGTGCCCCAGAAGGCACAGAACGGCCCTTCTGCGGCGCGAACGCCGCAGGGCGGCCACCCTTGGTCGGGGTGACCGCCCTGCGTCGTACAAAGGGGTGTTACTTGCCCTTGGCGGCTTCCTTGAGCTTCGAGCCCGCGGAGACCTTCACGCTGTAGCCGGCCGGGATGTTGATCGGGTCGCCGGTCTGCGGGTTACGAGCGGTGCGAGCGGCACGGTGGGTGCGCTCGAAGGTCAGGAAACCGGGAATGGTGACCTTCTCGTCGCCCTTGGCGACGATCTCACCGACGGTCTCGGCGAGCGCGGCCAGCACTGCGTCGGCGTCCTTGCGAGTCACCTCGGCGCGGTCGGCCAGGGCGGCCACCAGCTCACTGCGGTTCATGTTGTTACTCCCGTGTTCTTCTTGCCTGTGAGGCGTGAGATCGAAGCCGATGCTGCCAGGGCACTCGGACAGTCCCCGACTCGGGTCCGTGTGAGAACCCTCGCGCCCCGTGGGGTCTCCCCCCGGACCAAGTCCTTGGGAAAGCATCCTGCCCCCACCTGCGGCGGGAAAGCCAATCCGGCACCCTCCGGAGTCACACGAAAAGCGCCACTGCCTCGTCGTGGTGACGTTCCGTCGACTCCCCGAAAGCGGTCCGCAGCGGGTGCGGGACTCTGCGGGACGCGTCGCCCGCCCACCCTAAAGGGGCGTTTGGGGCGCCGCGACCCGCGACGCGCCGGACATCAGACGGACGTGGGACCCGTCACAGCCGCGCCGGCCGCCTTGGCGGCGTCCCGGACGGCTCCGGCGACCGCTCCGGCGACCTTGTCGTTGAAGACCGACGGGATGATGTAGTTCGCGTTCACCTCGTCCTCGGCGACGACATCGGCGAGGGCGCGCGCGGCGGCGAGCATCATCTCCGTGTTGACGGTGCGGGACTGGGCGTCCAGCAGTCCGCGGAAGACGCCGGGGAAGACCAGGACGTTGTTGATCTGGTTGGGGAAGTCGGAGCGGCCGGTGGCCACGACGGCCGCCGTCTCGCGGGCGACCGAGGGGTCGACCTCGGGGTCCGGGTTCGCGAGCGCGAACACGATCGCACCGTCCGCCATCGCCGCCACGTCGGTCCCGTCCAGGACGTTCGGGGCCGAGACGCCGATGAAGACGTCGGCGCCGACGACGGCCTCCTTGAGGGTGCCGGTGACGGACTCCGGGTTGGTGTTGTCCGCGATCCAGCGCAGCGGCGAGTCGGCGTCGGCGGAGACCAGGTCCTCGCGGCCGGCGTGCACCACTCCGTGGATGTCGGCGACGACCGCGTGCTTGACGCCCGCGGCGAGCAGGAGCTTCAGGATGGCCGTACCGGCCGCTCCGGCGCCGGACATGACGACCCGTACGTCCCCGATGGCCTTGCCCACCACGCGCAGCGCGTTGGTCAGCGAGGCGAGCACGACGATGGCGGTGCCGTGCTGGTCGTCGTGGAAGACCGGGATGTCCAGGGCCTCGCGCAGCCGGGCCTCGATCTCGAAGCAGCGCGGCGCGGAGATGTCCTCCAGGTTGATGCCCGCGAAGCCGGGGGCGATCGCACGGACGATCGCGACGATTTCGTCGGTGTTCTGGGTGTCCAGGCAGATCGGCCAGGCGTCGATGCCGGCGAACCGCTTGAAGAGGGCCGCCTTGCCCTCCATCACCGGGAGCGCGGCCATCGGGCCGATGTTGCCGAGGCCGAGCACCGCGGAGCCGTCCGTCACGACTGCGACGGAGTTTCGCTTGATGGTGAGCCGGCGGGCGTCCTCGGGGTTCTCCGCGATCGCCATGCAGACCCGGGCCACACCGGGGGTGTAGATCATCGAGAGGTCGTCACGGTTGCGGATGGGGTGCTTCGACGCCATCTCGATCTTGCCGCCGAGGTGCATCAGGAACGTACGGTCGGACACCTTGCCGAGGACGACGCCGTCGATGTCGCGCAGACCTTCGACGATCTCGTCGGCGTGCGAGGTGGAGGAAGCCGCGATCGTGACGTCGATCCGGAGCTTGTCGTGGCCGGAAGCGGTCACATCGAGGCCGGTGACCGAACCACCGGAGGACTCCACGGCCGTGGTGAGCTGGGAGACCGCTGTGCCGCTCGCGGGCACCTCCAGCCTGACCGTCATCGAGTACGAGACGCTGGGCGCCGTTGCCATGGCCGAGTCCTTCGCTTTCCTTAGCTTCATTGCTACGCGGCCGGGTCCGCCAACAGGAACAGTCCCGCACACGCCTTCAGATATTCGCACCTACCGGTGGGTAGCCGGTAATGACTGCCGCACTTCGGAAAGTAGTTTCCACCATACGAGATATGAGGGCTCCAGCGGAACCCCTCACGGGTCACCGTCGGGGGCCGCCTCCCGAAGCCCGTGGACCCGTAAACAGAACTCGTGGACCCGTAAACAGAAACAGACCCGCGCCACCGGGGGGTGACGCGGGTCTGTCTTCTTCGGTTGAGCGGCACCGGCCCGCCATGCTCGCCTCGCGGCAAGTGGTCGCTCGAAGCGACTAAGGTTGGGCCCGGGGGCTTGGATCGAGCCGATGCCGACTCCAGGCTAACAAACACCCCGGAGAAGTGATTCCCGCAGTGCGGGTTGACCCGGAAAAGGCTCCCGGCCCGCAGCCGCGGCGGCGGTGCGTCAGTCCCTCAGCAGGTCCGGCACCCCGTCCTCGTCGGGCAGGTCCCGCTCCCCCGAGACGACCGTGAGCTGCTGCGTCGCCCGCGTCAACGCGACGTACAGCACCCGCAGCCCCGCCGGGGACTCGTCCGCGATCTCCGCGGGCGAGACGACCACCGTGGCGTCGTACTCCAGCCCCTTGGCCTCCAGGCTGCCGAGCGCGACCACCCGCTCACCGAGCTCCGCGAGCCACTTGCGGGCCTGCGCACGCCGGTTCATCGCGACGACGACGCCGACGGTGCCGTCCACCTCGCCCAGCAGCCGCCGCGCCTCCTCGCGCACGGTTTCGGCCAGATCGCCGTCCCGTACGGTCTCGAAGCGCGGCCGGACGCCCGTGGAGCGGACGGCGGCCGGTGACTCCATGCCGGGCATCGCGAGCGCGAGGACCTTGGCGGCGAGTTCGGCGATCTCCGCCGGGTTGCGGTAGTTGACGGTCAGGGTGAAGCGGCGGCGCGGCCGGTTGCCGAGCGCCTCGTCACGCGCGGCGGCCGCCTCGTCCGGGTCGGACCAGGAGGACTGGGCCGGGTCCCCGACGATCGTCCAGGTGGCGTGCCGGCCCCGGCGGCCGACCATCCGCCACTGCATGGGCGTGAGGTCCTGCGCCTCGTCGACAATGACGTGCGCGTACTCCGTGCGCTCCGCCGCGAGCCGCTCGGCCCGCTCCCACTGGGTCTCCTCCCGCTGCGGCATCAGCTCCTCCAGACCGGTGAGCTGGTCCAGCGGGTCGAACTCCCGTTTGCGCTTGGGCCGGTTCGGGGTGCCGATCAGATGCTGCAACTCGTCCAGCATCGCCACGTCGTGGACCGACAGCGGCCCGCTCCCCGCGCTGTCGAGGCGCTTCAGGGAGCGCGCGAGCCGGCGCACCTCGCCCTGGTTGAGGGTCCGGCGCGCCCAGCGGGCGAGCCGCTTCTCGTCGGACATCGCGGCGAGCACCCCGCGCGGGGTGAGCTCGGGCCACCAGGCGTTCAGGAACTCGATGAACGGCGTCTCGGTGGAGACGTCCTCGTCGAACGACGAGCGCAGCTCGGCGGCCAGCTCCTGATCCGTGTAGCGGCCCCGGCCGGACGACCTGCTCCACAGCGCGTCCAGCAGCAGTTTGCGGGCGCGCGGGCGCAGCAGGTTGACCGGTGCGGTGCCGCTGAGGACGTTGTTCCGGATGCGCCGGAGCTCGTCCTCGTTCAGCTCGACCCGGGCGCCGAAGGCGACCACCCGCAGCCGGGTGGGCGTGGCGGCCTCCTGCGGGGCCTCCTCCGCGTCCCCGAACGCCAGCTGGCCCGCGTCCTCGGCGGGCGGCCGGACCACCGGCTGCTCCAGCGCCCCGCGGGCCGCCTTGCGCAGCACGTGCAGGATCCGGGAGGAGCCCTTGATCCGGGCGACGGCCGGTTCGTCGTAGGTGGTGGCGCCCTGGATGCCCGCCGCCTCGTCGGACAGCGAGCCGACGGCGCGGATCGCGACCTGGCCCTCCTCGCCGAGCGAGGGCAGCACCCCTTCGGTGTAGGCGACCAGCAGCGGCGTCGGGGAGACGACGAGGATGCCGCCCGCGTACCGCCGCCGGTCCTGGTAGAGCAGGTAGGCGGCCCGGTGCAGGGCGACCGCGGTCTTGCCCGTGCCGGGGCCGCCGGAGACCTCGGTGACCGAGGCGGCGGGCGCCCGGATCACCAGGTCCTGCTCGGCCTGGATGGAGGAGACGATGTCCCGCATGGTGTGGCTGCGGGCCTGTCCGAGCGCCGCCATCAGCGCCCCGTCCCCGACGACGGCGAGCTTCTCGCCGCCCAGGTGCCCGGTCAGCTCGGGGCGCATCAGGTCGTCCTCGACGCCGAGGACCCGGCGGCCCTTGGAGCGGATGACCCGGCGGCGTACCACCCGGCCCGGTTCCTTCGGCGTGGACCGGTAGAAGGGTGCGGCGGCCGGCGCCCGCCAGTCGATGACCAGTGGCGCGTAGTCGGAGTCGAGGACCCCGATCCGGCCGATGTGCAGCGTCTCCGCGATATCGGCGGTGCTGTCCTCCCGTACTGCGTCGTCGGCCGGCTCCACGGAGGTGAACGCGCCGTCGGGGCCGCGCTCGCCGTCCTTGCCGAGCAGCAGGTCGATCCTCCCGAAGAGGAAGTCCTCGAACTCACTGTTCAGCCGGTTGAGGTGGATTCCGGCCCGGAACACCTGGGCGTCGCGTTCGGCGAGTGCTCCCGGTGTCCCGACCTGGCCGCGTTTGACGGCATCACTCATGAGAAATTCCGCCTCGTGGATCTTCTCCTCAAGGCGGTGGTACACACGGTCGAGATGTTCCTGCTCGACACCGATTTCCCGGTCCCGCAACGAATCGACAGCGGCATCCTGCGCGGCCACCGAGACCCCCTTCTGACGTGCATTGGGCAGCCGTCAACCCTATGCGACGCGGGGCCCGTCGCGCACCTGCCACGAGCATGTGATCTTGCCGGGTCCGTGCCGGGTCCGCCGGGCCCGCGCGCCCGCGCCGGCACCGGGCGGTCCGGCCGGGCCCCCGGGAGGTCAGGGCGCCGCGGGCCGCCCGGCCGGGTCCGCGTTGCGCCGCCGGTGCCGGGCGACCCGTTCACGGTTGCCGCACACCTCGCTGGAGCACCAGCGCCTGCGCCGCCCGCGCGAGGTGTCCAGGTAGATCCGGCGGCAGTTGTCGCCCTCGCAGCGGCGCAGCCCGCCCAGGGCCACCGGGTCGGTCAGCAGCTCCACCGCGTCGCGGGCCACGGTGGCGAGCAGTGCCCGGCAGTCGGGTTCGGCGCCGAGCCCGCGCACCAGGGCGCCGCTCCCGGTGCGCACGGCGCGCACGGCGGGCGGCGCCCCGGCGGCGAGCGCGTTGACGCGCTCCAGGGCGCCCTCGGCCGCGCGCCCGCCGAGCTGCGCGGTCAGCAGCCGGTCGACGGCGGTCCTCAGCTGACGGAAGAGCAGCAGCCAGCTGTGGTCCACAGCGGCGAGCCTGGTGCCCTGCGGTACGGCTCCGGAGGCCGTCAGCCAGTGGACGAGCCGCTCGGGCAGGTCCAGCGGGTCGGGGGCGTCGGCGCTGCCGGCCCCGGTCGCCACCAGGTCGAGGCAGAGCCGCCCGGCGTCGAACCGCCAGTCGCACGATCCCTTGCGCGTTGCCATGCGCATGCCACCGCCTTGGGTCCGGCCGACGTCCACCCAAGAGTGCCCGTCCCGCACCCCGCCCGTAACCCCTGCCGCCACCCGGACACCGCGCGGGCGGCGGCGGGCGGGCCCGGAACGCTCAGGTGCCGGAGGGTGCCCCGGTGACCGGGCCGTCGTGCAGGATGCGCTGGAAGAGCCGGTGGTCGCGCCAGTCGCCGTTGATGTGCATGTAGCGCGGGGCCAGCGCGAACTCCTCGAAGCCGCATTTGGCGAGCACCCGCTGCGACGCGACGTTGTCCAGCAGCGTTCCCGCCTGGACGCGGTGCAGCCCCAGCTCGTCCCGGGCCAGGTCGCAGATGAGCCGCACCGCGGTGGTGGCCAGGCCCCGGCCCGCGCACTCGACGTCCACCCAGTAGCCGAGCGAGGCGCTGCGGAACGACCCGAGCACGATGGCGTCGAGGGTGAATCCGCCGACCGCCCGGTCCTCCTCGTCCGCCAGCACCCAGGGCATCACGCGCCCGGCCTCGCGGTCGGCCAGCAGCCCGGCCAGCCGCTCGCGCTGCCCCTGCTCGGTGTAGAAGGCATCGGGGCGCCGGGGCTCCCAGGCACTCATGTACGTACGGCTGCGGGTCAGCGCCGCGGCGAGGGAGGCGGCGTCGGATCCGGTGGCGGGACGGAGCCGTATCTCCGTGTCGAGCCGGTGGATGTCATTGATCATCCCAGCACGGTAACCCGGCACCGCCTCGGCCGTCCCGGGACCTCGCACCGCCTTTGGACGCCCGCGTATGGAGCTGCGCGCCTGAGCGATGGAGCGGGGACGGCCGGACGAATTGACTGGACGCATGACAACCAGCCAGGCCCACCGGCCCGACCACACCCTGCGCCATCTCGTCATCGGTGGCGCCGCCGTCACCACCGGACTCGTCGCGGGCACGTTCTACGTCTTCTCCTGCGCGGTCATGCCCGCCCTCGGCCGCAGCGACGACCGGACCTTCATCGAGGTCATGCAGAACATCAACGACGTCATAGAGAACCCGGTGTTCTTCGCCGGCTTCTTCGGTGCGCTGGTCCTCACCGCGGTGGCCGCCTGGCAGCAGCGCCGCTCCCCCGGCCCGCGCGGCTGGCTCTTCGCCGCGCTCGCGGTGTACACCGTCGCCTTCCTGCTCACCTCGGGCGTCAACGTCCCGCTCAACGACGAGCTCGCGCGGGCCGGCGACCCGGCGCGCATCGCCGACCCGGCCGCCGTACGGGACCGGTTCGAGGACGCGTGGGTCGCCTGGAACGCCGTACGGGCGGTCCTGTGCACCGCCGCGCTCGTCCTCCTGCTGCGGGCCGCCCGCCTGACGGGACGGCAGCTGCCTCAGGAGTCCGCGTACTTGGTGTCCGCCGCCGGGTCCAGGGCCAGTCGGTAGCCGCGCTTGACGACCGTCTGGACGATCCTGGGCACCCCGAGCGCGGTGCGCAGCCGGGCCATGGCCGTCTCCACCGCGTGCTCGTCCGTGCCGCTGCCGGGCAGGGCCCGCAACAGGTCGGCGCGGGCCACCACCCAGCCCGGCCGGCGGGCCAGGGTGTGCAGCAGGGCCATCCCGGCCGGCGGCACCGGGCGCAGCTCGTCGTCGACCAGGACGGCGTGGCCCCGGATCTCGACCCGGTGTCCGGCGATGGGCAACGTACGCGCCCGGCCCGGCAGTTCACGGCAGAGGATCTGGACGAGCGGGCCGAGCCGGAAGCGCTCGGGCTGGACGGTGTCGAGCCCGTGGGCCTGCAACGGCAGGGCGGTGACCGGCCCGACGCAGGCCGATACGACGTCGTCCCGCAGGGCGCCCAGGAGTTCGGGAAGCATGCCGCGCTCCTCGGCGCGGCGCAGCAGCGAGGCCGCGGCGGGGGCGCTGGTGAAGGTGAGCGCGTCCAGGCCGCGTGCGGCGGTGAGGTCGAGGAGCCGGTCGAGCGGGGCGATGTCCTCGGGCGGCATCCAGCGGTAGACGGGTACGCCGATGACCTCGGCGCCCGCCGCCCGGAGCGACTCGACGAAGCCGGGGAGCGGTTCGCCGTGCAGTTGGAGGGCGATGCGGCGGCCCTCGACGCCCTCGGCGAGGAGCCGTTCCAGCACTTCCGCCATGGACTCGGATGCGGGTGACCACGCCTCGGTGAGCCCGGCGGCCCGGACCGCGCCCTTGACCTTGGGGCCGCGCGCCAGCAGTTCGACGCCGCGCAGCCGGTCCAGCAGCTGGGCCCCGATCCCCCAGCCGTCGGCCGCCTCGATCCAGCCCCGGAAGCCGATCGCGGTGGTGGCGATGACCACGTCGGGGACGCTGTCGACGAGTTCCTTGGTGGCGGTGAGGAGTTCGCTGTCGTCGGCGAGCGGCACGATCCGCAGAGCGGGCGCGTGCACCACGGTGGCGCCGCGCCGCCGCAGCAGCGTGGCGAGTTCGTCCGCCCGGCGCGCGGCGGTGACGCCGACCGTGAAGCCCGCGAGGGGCCCGTGCTGTTCGTCGTCGTGCATATGGTCTACCCGGCTCTCGTCCCGCTGCTGCTCGATGGTGCGGAGTACCGAGACTGTCAACGCTGCGTGACAGGCTCGGTTCGCCCGTATTTCCCGCCCGTTACGTCACCGGACCCCGCGAGCCCAGCCTGATCCAAAGGAACGGCCCCTGGGCCATCATCACACCTCCGCGTAGCTGAGCTGCGGCTTCGCCGGGAGGACCGCGGTGCGGCGAAGGTATACCGCCCAGGTGAGCACGGAGCACACCCCGTAGAAGGCCAGGAAGGACCAGAAGGCCGCCGTCCCGGTGCCCGAGCTCTGGAAGGACTGCCGGAAGGCCAGGTTGATGGCCAGCCCGCCGAGTGCGCCGACCGCGCCGATGAGCCCCATGGCCGCCCCGGACAGCCGCCGCCCGTGCGCCGCGGCCTGCTCGCCGCGCAGTCCCAGGGCGATCGCCTTGGCGTGGAAGATGCCCGGGATCATCTTGTACGTCGATCCGTTGCCGAGCCCGCTCAGGACGAAGAGCGCGGTGAAGCCGGTCAGGAAGACGGGCAGCGACTCGATGCCGGAGGCGTACACGACGACGCCGGTCGCCACCGCCATCGCCACGAAGTTCCCCATGGTGATGCGGGCGCCGCCGTACCGGTCGGCCAGCCGGCCGCCGACCGGCCGGATCAGGGAGCCGAGCAGCGGGCCGATGAAGGTGAGCGAGGCGGCCTCCAGCGGGGTCCGGCCGAACTGGGTCTGGAGCACCAGGCCGAAGGCGAAGCTGTAGCCGATGAAGGAGCCGAAGGTGCCGATGTAGAGCACCGCCATGATCCAGGTGTGCGGGTCGCGGACGGCCTTCCCGGCGGCCCCGGTGTCGTTCTGCACGGGCGCCAGGTTGTCCATGAAGTACGCGGCGCACAGCGCGGCGACGACGATCAGCGGGATGTACGCGCCGAGCACGATCCTCGGATGCGCGGCACCCGCCGTCCCGATCACCAGCAGCCCGGCGAGCTGCACCACGGGCACCCCGACGTTGCCGCCGCCCGCGTTGAGCCCGAGCGCCCAGCCCTTCTCGCGCAGCGGGAAGAAGGCGTTGATGTTCGTCATCGAGGAGGCGAAGTTGCCGCCGCCGATACCGGTCAGTGCCGCTACCACCAGGAACGTGGTGTACGAGGTCCCGGGCTCCATCACCACATAGGCGGCGACGGTCGGCACCAGCAGGGTGAACGCGCTGAACACGGTCCAGTTGCGGCCGCCGAACCGGGCCACCGCGAAGGTGTACGGCACCCGCACGACCGCGCCGACCAGCGTCGCGGTCGAGATCAGGAAGAACTTCCCGGCCGGGTCCACCCCGTACTCCGGTCCCATGAACAGGACCATCACCGACCACAGGGTCCAGATCGAGAAACCGACGTGCTCGGAGAGGACGGAGAACCACAGATTCCGGCGGGCGATCCGCTCGCCCTTCTCCCGCCAGAACGTCTCGTCCTCCGGTTCCCACTGCTCGATCCAACGGCCAGCCATCACGCGCCTCCACGGGTCGGGGTGTTGTCCCCGAACCTAGGGAGCGCGCGTTTCGGCGTGGTGCCGTGAGGTGACCGGTGGGCAACCTTGCTCTCACCGGAGCGCGGACGCCCCGGTGAGGGCGGTCACCGGCCGCGCCGCCCGGAGGTCCCGGCCGGCTCCGGCGTGCCGGCTCCGGCGGACCGCCCGCTCGTCCGCTTCGGGGCGCCGTTGGGCCAGAGCCGGGGCCGCCGCTTCGCCGCCACGTCCTCGACCCAGCCGACCGCGACGATCATCACCCCTATCAGGGGCCAGATCAGGATCAGCATCAGCACGTTGTACGAGGCGTCGATGTACGTGCCGAGATGGTCACCGACCCATGGGACGTTCCACAGCTGGTCGATGATCGGCATCGTCGCCATGAACAGCATGTTGTGCCAGAGGTAGATCGTCACGGCCCGGTTGTTGGCCAGGGTGATCGGGCTGTCCCAGCCGGCCAGCCGGCCGGGCAGTTCCCGCCACGAGGGCGCGTACTGGAGCAGTATCGCGCAGAAGCCGAGTGACCAGGTGGCCTGGGCGAGCGGGATCTCGTCGAGGTTCCAGCCCTCCTCGGTGAGGTGTCCGGACGCCCACCAGAGGCCGAAGGCCATGAAGATCGCGGCCGAGGAGACCGAGATGTAGCGCGGGACCTTCTTCAGCAGCCCGTCGTTGTGGGCGAAACCCAGGATCCAGCAGGCACCGAAGGTGCCGAAGTCGACGAGCGCCTCGCCCGTCGCCCCGTCCACGGTGACCAGACCGGTGCCGACGACGGCGGTCAGGCCGATCGGCGCGAGCATCGTCACCCAGGGCAGCCTGCGGAACGCCTTCAGGAGCAGCGGTGAGGCCAGCACGAACCACAGGTAGGCGCGGATGTACCAGAGCGGACCCACCGCCTGCTCGGCCCACGACTGCTCCAGGAACCCGCTCTCGGAGCCGCTCTCCCAGGGGAACGGCGGCGAGCCGACCGGCAGGATGTAGCAGCCGAGCTTCAGGAACCACCAGATGCCCTCCTCCCGCACCGGTTTGAGGCCCATCACGAACATCATCGGTACGACGAGGGCGGCGAACGCCCACATCGGCGGCAGCAGCCTGCGCAGCCGGCCGCGCAGGACGCTCCAGGCCGGCCGGGCCAGCGACCGGGCCATCAGGGAGCCGGCCAGCGCGAACATCACGCCCATGGACGGGAAGAGGATGGTCAGCCAGGCCCAGCCGAAGAGGTGGAAGACGACGACGCGGACCAGCGCGACGGCCCGGAGCAGGTCGAGGTAGCGGTCGCGGCCGCCCGCCTTCGGTGCGGCGGCCACCGGCTCCTTCGCCGCGGCGGCCGGCACCGCGGCACCGGTCTCGGGCGGCAGCGCGGACGGGGCACCGGCGGACGGGTACGGGTACGGCGCCTGCCCGGTGGAGGCGTACGGGGTCTGTCCCCCGGGCCCGTACCCCTGTCCGGCCGGCGGTTGGGGCGTCTGCGCCGGGAACGGCACCGTGTGCGGCTCCCCGGCCGGCTGCTGCGGGTACGCCGAGGGGTGGCTCGGGTGGGTCATGCGACGGGCCTCCGGTCGTTGCTGCTGCCGCGCCGCTGGCTGGGCATCGAGCCGGGCGCCTCCACGACGCCGGTGCGGCGCAGCTTCTGCCAGCGCAGCCGGCCGCCGGTGAGAGCGGTGATCCAGGACTGGAGCAGCACCACGTACATGAGCTGCCGGTAGAGGATCTGCTGGAGGGGCAGCGAGATCAGATGCGTCATGCGTTCCCGGTCGAGCCGGAAGGCGTACGCGGCGCAGACCGCCTGTACGGCGAGGACGCCGAGCCAGGCGACGATCGTCTTCTGGGTGGGCCCGAAGACGATTCCGTACAGCAGGAAGACGTCGATGAGGGGGGCGAGCAGCGGGGCGACGACCATGAACAGGGCGACGAACGGCAGCCCGACGCGGCCGAAGCGGCCGGAGGGTCCGCGATCGAGGACCGCGCGGCGGTGCTTCCAGATGGCCTGCATCGTGCCGTACGACCAGCGGTAGCGCTGCGACCACAGCTGCTGCACGGTCTCCGGCGCCTCGGTCCAGGCACGGGCGTTCTCCGCGTACACGACGCGCCAGCCGTCCCGGTGCAGGCCCATCGTGACGTCGGTGTCCTCGGCGAGGGTGTCCTCGCTCATGCCGCCGATCCGGTCCAGCGCGTCCCGGCGGAACGCCCCGACCGCGCCGGGGATGGTGGGCATGCAGCGCAGCAGGTCGTACATCCGGCGGTCGAGGTTGAAGCCCATCACGTACTCGATGTGCTGCCAGGCCCCGATCATCGAGTCCCGGTTGCCGACCTTGGCGTTGCCCGCGACGGCCCCGACCCCGGGGTCGGCGAAGGGCTGCACGAGCTCGCGGACGGTGGACGGCTCGAAGACGGTGTCGCCGTCCATCATCACGATGATGTCGTGGCGGGCGTGCGCGATGCCGTTGTTGAGGGCGGCGGGCTTGCCTGCGTTGCGCTGGCGCACCACCCGGACGTCTCGCAGCCGCATCGCCTCGACGATGTCGGCGGTGCCGTCCGTGGAGCCGTCGTCGATCACGATGACTTCGACCGGATAGTCACTTGCCACCAGGGAGCGCACCGTGTTGGCGATGCACTCGCGTTCGTTGTACGCGGGCACCAGGACGGTCACCGGGCGGGTGACCGGTTCGCCCCAGCTGAAGCCCCGTTTGCGGACCCGGCGGGCGTGCGCGAAGGAGAGCAGCAGCATCAGCCCGAAGCGGGAGATGACCAGTACCCCGATGACGGCGAGACCGGCGACCATGACATCGGTGATGTGGTCCGAGACGCCGACGGCGTAGACGAACGCCCTGCCCTTCCACAGCGCGAGACCGGTGACCGGGGTGTGCGCGCTGGGGGCGCCGAGGGCGTCGGTGAGGTTGGCGAACTCGTATCCCTCGTCCTGCATCCTGGGCAGGAAGCGGTCGAGCGCGGCCACGGTCTGGGAGCGGTTGCCTCCCGAGTCGTGCATCAGGACGATGGCGCCCTTGCCGTGCTTCGGGGTGGCGTTCTTGATGATGGTGCGGACGCCGGGGCGCTTCCAGTCCTCGCTGTCGGTGTTGTTGACGACGGTGAGGTAGCCGCGGCTGCCGATGTACTGGGTGACCGGCCAGGACTTGTCGTCCATGGCGTCGGCGAACGAGGAGTACGGCGGCCGGAACAGCGAGGTGCGGATTCCGGCCGCGCCGGCCAGCACCAGCTGGTTCTGCGAGAGTTCCCAGTCGATGCGGGTGTGCGACTGGTAGGAGAGGTCGGGATGGTTGAAGGTGTGCAGCCCGACCTCGTGCCCCTCCCTGACCATGCGCTCCACCAGCTCGGGGTAGCGCGAGGCCATGGTGCCGGTGACGAAGAAGACGGCGTGCGCGTCGTACTCCTTGAGCTTGTCGAGCACGCGCGGGGTCCACTCCGGGTCCGGGCCGTCGTCGAAGGTCAGCACGATGTGGTGGTCGGGGATGCGCAGGGTCTTGGCCGGTTCGCTCGCGCTGCGCGCGTCGATGACCGGTCCGCCTTCGAGTACCTGCTCGGGGACCTGATCGGTCGCCGCCGGTGGCTGGATCCGGTGGTCGGCAAGGATTTCGCTGTGCACGTAACCGCGCAGCATCAGCATGGCGAGCAGGGCGACGAGGAGCAGGAACGGCAGCAGATAGCGCATGGGAAGCCTGCGCCGCCGGGTCTGCTTCTTGCGGTTGTGCCTGCCCCGTGTGACGGGGGTGGTCATTTACTGGACGCCTTCTTGCTCTTCCACAGGGGGCTGCGAGGACTCGGCGGGGGGCGGTGTCGTGGGGTCCGACGGCGGTGCCTCGGTGTCGGCGGGAGGCGGTGCGGTGTCGTCGGTGGCCGGGGCGGATGCCGTGGTGCCGGAGGACGGCGCGGTGCCACCGCCACCGCCGCCGGCGGACTCGGACCGGTTCCCGGCCGGTACGACGGCGTCCGGTGCCGAGGAGCCGGTGCCGGACGCCGGGGCGCCGGCGTCGGCGGAACTGCCCGGCACCACGGGGGCACTGCTTCCGGCCACCGGTGCGGACGGCGAGGAGCCGGCCGTCGCGCCGGGGGTCACCGGGGCGCTCACGCTCTCGTCCGGCGCGGGCGACACCTCGACCTCGTCCGCCTTCTTGTGCTCCTCCTGGCCGGAGAGCGGCAGGAACGGAGCGCTGGAGTTGCCCCCGAGCACGGTGCCGACGAGCGTCACCGCGAAGCAGACGCAGACCGCCGCGATCACCCAGCCGAAGCGCCGGAACGTCTTGCTCCGCCGCCCGCTCTCGTCGACGAAGACAGGGCCGTCGGAGCCTTCCGGAGCGCCGGGTTCCGGGAGCAGCTCGGAGAGCTGGCGTCCCAGACCGTCAAGTTGGATGGTGACTTCGTTCGGCTCGTGTGTGTGCCCCGCATGGGCACCTTCACGCCAAGTTTCCACTGGTGTACGCACTTCCCCCACTCAAGATCGGGTGCGCGCAACTGACCGGTTATATGCCGCCGGACCGGGCCCCCACCCTGTCCACGCGCCCCCTACCACAGTGCACCCGGACGATGAATGTAGCGCACGCCGAGGACGCCGCGACCCTACTGTCCGGTGTTGTTCATCATGAGGGGTGCATCTGTTCCACCTCGAACGCCGCCGCACGCCGGGACGCGCGCCCCCGCGCGCCGGTCGTGGCCTGCGGGCCTTCCGGGCAGACAAAAACGAGGACCCCGTTGCCGGTGGCAACGGGGTCCTCGTTCACATGGGAATTGTGGAGATGGCGGGAATCGAACCCGCGTCCAACGGTGCGGAATCAGGGCTTCTCCGAGTGCAGTTCGCTGCGCTTTTCTCGGCCCCGGAGGTCACGCGAACAAGCCTCCGACAGGCCCAGTCACTGTTTGATTTCCTTCAGGGCCCCGTGACCGGGCCTAGAAGTTTAGATCCCTAAATGATGCCAGGATCCGGGTCGGGATCACCCCCGGGCTGACACTCCGCAGAGTCTTCGCTTAGCTGCTAATTAGGCAGCGAGGGCGAAGGCGGAGGAATCGCGCTTGGAATTGGCGATTATTGGTTGCGACATATGGTTAACGAGATCATTGCCGCTTCCTCGACTCGCTTCCCCTGCTTCGACATCCGCTGTCGAAACCGATCATCCCCATGTTGATTTTTCAAAGGTGGTACACACCCCGTGGGGTGCAGTGCCATCGTACGTGACCAACGTGCGCCGATGCCAGCGTATTCCTGGCGGACCGGCCGCCGGCCGCCGTGTCCGGCCCGGTCAGGCGGCCCGCTGGCGGCGGCGCGCCGCCGAGATCGCCCGGTTCGTCTCCCTGGTGTCCTGCTTCTCGCGCAGCGTCTGCCGCTTGTCGTACTCCTTCTTGCCCTTCGCCAGCGCGATCTCGACCTTGACCCGGCCGCTGCGGAAGTACAGGGCGAGCGGCACGATCGTGTGCCCGGTCTCCTGGGACTTCGACTCCAGCTTGTCGATCTCGGCCCGGTGCATCAGCAGCTTGCGCTTGCGCTTGGCCGAGTGGTTGGTCCAGGTGCCCTGGACGTACTCGGGGACGTGGATGTTGTGCAGCCACGCCTCGCCGCCGTCGATCTGCACGAAGCCGTCCACCAGGGAGGCCCGGCCCATGCGCAGCGATTTGACCTCGGTACCCATGAGCACGAGGCCGCACTCGTAGGTGTCGAGGATGGTGTAGTCGTGGCGCGCCTTCTTGTTCTGCGCGATGATCTTGCGCTCTGGGTCCTTTTCCTTAGCCATAGTGCGGCCATTTTCGCACTACGACCCACCCCCGAGGCCACTCAATACCGTCTCGGCCCTCTTCTGGGCCCCCGAGCTCACCGCGAGGTCCGGTGTGATGCCCCGGTCGTCGACGCTGCGGCCCGCCGGAGTGCGGTAGTGGCCCACGGTCAGCTCGGCCACCGATCCGCCCGCGAGCTTGCTCGGCATCTGCACCGAGCCCTTGCCGAAGGTGCGCGAGCCGACCGTGACCGCGCGGCCCCGGTCCTGCAGCGCGCCGGTCAGCAGCTCGGCCGCGCTCATCGTGCCGCCGTCGATCAGGACGACGACGGGGCGCGCGGTGTCGCCCCCGCCGTCCGCGTACAGGGCGCGCTGCTCCCCGTGCACGTCGTAGGTGGCGACCAGGCCGCCGTCCAGGAAGGCGGAGGCCGCGGTGACCGCCTCGGTGACCAGACCGCCGGAGTTGCCGCGCAGGTCCAGCAGCACCCCGGCGCCCGCCGGCGCGTCCCGGACGGCGTCACGGACCCGGGCGCCCGACCCCTTGGTGAAGGAGCCGACCTCGATCAGGACGGCCGCGCCGGCACCGGTCCGGGCAGGGCCGAGCCGCCGCGCGGTGACGGTCTCGGTGGTGAGCCGGGCCCGGTGCAGCGTCTCGGTCCGGCTGACGGACCCCCGCTGCACCCCCAGCACGACGGGGCTCCCGGCGGCGGCGCCCGTACGGTCACCGCGCAGCAGGGCCACCACGTCGGAGACCGGGCGCCGGTCGACCCGGCTGCCGTCGACCGTGCGGATCAGGTCGCCCGAGCGGACACCGGCCCGGTCGGCGGGGCTGCCCGGCTGGACCCGGGCGACGGCGACCAGCCCGTCGGCGGAGCGCCTGGCGGCGATACCGACGCCCGTGTACGAACCGTCGAGGGCCTGCTCGAACTCCTGGTACGCCCGCTCGTCGTAGACCGCGCCCCAGCGGTCCCCGCTGCGGCTGACGACCTCCTCGGCCGCCTCCGTACCGGACTTGCCGTCCGCCACCGCCTCGGCCGCGGCGTCGGCCACCGCGTCGCGGCCGGCGACGGAGGCGACGGGGCGGGTGTCGGTGTCCCGGCCCCGTCCGTCACCGCGGGGCAGCGAACCGGTGGCGGCGCCGGTGGCGAGCACACTCGCGAAAACCAATGTCAGGGCCGCCCCGCGGCAGAGTCCGCGGGGCCCTACACGGTGAACGGGGCCAGACATGGCGCCGAGTCTAGGACAAGCACCCCGGGGCGCACGGGCTGTTGACCGCGCGCCGTACGGGGCGCACGTCACACCTTGAGGTACTTGCGGAGCGCGAAGAGCGCGGCAACCGCGGGCATCAGCAGGCCGATCGCCAGTACCAGCGGCAGCTTGGTGAGGACCGCGTCCCAGCCGATGAAGTCGATCAGGTTCAGCTTGTCCTGCAGCGCGAGACCGCCGTCGATCAGGAAGTAGCGCCCGGCCAGCAGCATCACGCAGGCCAGCACGCCGCCGATCAGACCGGCGAACGCGGCTTCCATGATGAACGGCATCTGGATGTAGAAGCCGGAGGCGCCGACGAGCCGCATGATGCCCGTCTCCCGCCGTCGGCTGAACGCGGACACCCGGACCGTGTTCACGATCAGCATCAGCGCGATGACCAGCATCAGCGCCATCACGAACAGCGCGGCGACGTTCATGCCGTTCATCAGTCCGAAGAGGTTGTCCAGGATGCTTCTCTGGTCCTGGACGGACTGCACCCCGTTGCGGCCGGCGAAGGCGGTGGCGACGACCTTGTACTTCGTCGGGTCGTGCAGCTTGACCCGGAAGGACTCCGGCATCTGGTCCGGCGTGATGTTGCCGGCCATCGGGGAGTCGCCGAACTCCTCCTGGTAGTGCTTGTACGCCTCGTCGGACGACTCGTACGTCACCGTCTCGACGACGTCCATCTTGTTGAGATCGCCCTCGATCTCCTTCTTCTGCTGTGCGGTGACAGCACCCTTGGCGCACTGGACCACCGTCTCCGCGTCCCCCTTGCCGCACAGGTAGATGGAGACGTTGACCTTGTCGTACCAGTAGTCCTTCATCGTGCTGACCTGCTCGCGCATGAGCAGCGCGCCGCCGAACAGGGCAAGCGAGAGGGCGACGGAGACGACGACGGCGAAGGTCATCGTGAGGTTGCGACGGAGGCCGACGCCGATCTCCGACAGGACGAACTGGGCGCGCATGGCGTCCTTTCAGTGCTGGGTGCTCAGTGCTGGTAGCCGTAGACGCCGCGCGCCTGGTCGCGTACGAGACGGCCCTGCTCGAGCTCGATGACGCGTTTGCGCATCTGGTCGACGATGTTCTGGTCATGGGTCGCCATGATCACGGTGGTGCCGGTCCGGTTGATCCGGTCCAGCAGCTTCATGATGCCGACCGAGGTCTGCGGGTCCAGGTTGCCGGTCGGCTCGTCCGCGATCAGCAGCATGGGCCGGTTCACGAAGGCCCGCGCGATCGCCACGCGCTGCTGCTCACCACCGGAGAGCTCACCGGGCATCCGGTCCTCCTTGCCGCCGAGCCCGACGAGGTCGAGGACCTGCGGGACCGCCTTGCGGATCTCGCCGCGCGGCTTGCCGATCACTTCCTGGGCGAACGCCACGTTCTCCGCGACGGTCTTGTTGGGAAGCAGCCGGAAGTCCTGGAATACGGTGCCCAGCTGGCGGCGCATGTGCGGCACCTTCCAGTTGGACATGCGCGCGAGGTCCTTGCCCAGGACGTGGACCATGCCCTGACTGGCGCGCTCCTCACGGAGGATGAGTCGCATGAAGGTGGACTTGCCGGAGCCGGAGGAGCCCACCAGGAAGACGAACTCGCCCTTCTCGATATCGAGAGACACATCCCGTAGAGCGGGACGGCTCTGCCTGGGGTAGGTCTTGGAGACGTTGTCGAATCGGATCACGGATGCACCACGGTCGGCCGGGAGTAGGTGAGCGTGACCATACGCGAACCGGACTGACGCGTGCAGGCGCGCGTACCGGGATGGGCGATTTATGGCGGAACGCAAGCGAGCGCGAACCGGGAGCTTCCGTGACCTGTCCGGCGGGCCGCGCCGAAATCCTCGCGAGCTGGCACAGTGGTAGGGGGAACGGTCGCGTTTCCGTGAGCGTTGTGCGGAGAGAAAGCTTGTGCGGCTCCGCCGCGCGGGAGGAGGAAAGCGCATGACCTATGACCGATTGGTGTGCGCGAACTGTGCGGCGCCCGTGGCCGAGGGCCGCTGCCCCGTGTGCCGGGCCAGCCGTGCGCGGCTGGAGCAGCAGGGACACGGCCAGGGCCCCTTCGGCGGGATGAACCCCATGATGCTGATCGCCCTGCTGGTGGTGCTGCTGTGCGCGCTGGCGCTGCTGGCCCACCAGGCGGCGTGACCGGGAGCGACTGCCCGGCTGCCTGACGCCTGCGGTGGCCGAGCCGCCGCATCTGCCCGTCGCCCCGGGATGCCCATTGCTGCCGGTTCCCGCAGCGGGACGGCGCCGCCGGGCCCCCGATCCCGTTGAGGAGCGTGTTCAGGGCTCTCAGAGGCGCACAAGGGCCACCCGTACGCAGAGGGCCCCGGTCCGCCGAGGCGGACCGGGGCCCTCTGGTCGTACATCTACCGCTTCAGGGCCGTCAGGCGGCCGTGCGGCCGTTCACCAGGCGCGGGAGGATCCGGAAGCCGATGCCTCCGGCGATCATCGTCGCGGCACCGATCAGCAGGAACGTGGTCTCGGCCGCACCGGTCTCGGCGAGCTCGTCCTTGCCCTTGCCCTGCTCGGCCGGCTGGTTGCCGACCGAGTCGGTGTCGGTGTTGTCGGCGCACTCGGCACCGTTCAGGTCGACGGTGCAGGCGCCCGTGTCCCCGGTGGAACCGGTGGAACCCGTGGAGCCCGTCGTGGAGCCCGTGGAACCGGTGGAACCCGTGGAACCGGTGGTCGAGCCCGTGGTGGAACCGGTGCTCGAGCCGTTGGTGGAGCCGTTGGTGGAGCCGTTGGTCGAGCTCCCGGCATCCGTACCGGCGTCGGTACCGGCATCCGTACCCGCGTCCGTGCCGGCGTCGGTCCCGGCATCCGTGCCGGCGTCGGTACCCGCGTCGGTCCCGGCATCCGTACCAGCGTCGGTACCAGCGTCGGTACCAGCGTCGGTCCCGGCATCCGTACCAGCGTCGGTCCCGGCGTCGGTACCAGCGTCGGTCCCGGCATCCGTACCAGCGTCGGTACCAGCGTCAGTCCCGGCGTCCGTACCCGCGTCGGTCCCGGCATCCGTACCAGCATCGGTCCCGGCGTCGGTCCCGGCATCCGTACCGGCATCCGTACCCGCATCGGTACCGGCGTCGGTACCCGCGTCGGTCCCGGCATCCGTACCAGCGTCGGTACCGGCGTCCACGCCGCCGAGCAGGCCGCCGAGCAGGCCGCCGTCGTCACCGCCTTCGCCGTCCTTCGCAGTCACACCGGCGTGGGAATCCCCGCCGGTGAAGGCCTGCGCCGCACCCGCGGCGGTGAGCGAGGCGCCTGCGGCAATGACCGCACTCGCGGCTATCCGCGCGACGCGTACTCGCGTCTTCTTCGTCATGTGCTGCTACCCCCAGTAGCTGTTCTCGTCAATGGAGCAGCCATATGCGGGGCCACGGCCCTGCGGGGTTTGCTCCGAACGCCGGCCGGCGTAGTACCGCGGCCGTGCCGCCCGCCCCCGATCACACCTGTCCCAGACATACGCATGCTGCTCCAGCAGCCTGTCCAGAGTTAAGGACTACGTCAAGGCCGATCCAGGCAATGTGCGCCGTTTTGGAGCCAATTGACCTTCATTCGGCATCAGGACTGTGACGCACTCACCACTCCATCCCCTCAACTCCCGGTCCGGAACGCGAAGGAGCCCGGACGGTGGTGACCGTCCGGGCTCAACTGCTCAGCGAGTGAGGCTACTTCTCGTTCTGCTTGCGCCAGCGGATGCCCGCCTCGACAAAACCGTCGATCTCGCCGTTGAAGACCGCTTCCGGGTTGCCCATCTCGAACTCCGTACGCAGGTCCTTGACCATCTGGTACGGGTGCAGGACGTAGGAGCGCATCTGGTTGCCCCAGGAGTTGCCGCCGTCGCCCTTGAGCGCGTTCATCTTCGCCTGCTCCTCCTGGCGGCGGCGCTCGAGGAGCTTCGCCTGGAGGACGTTCATCGCGGACGCCTTGTTCTGGATCTGCGAGCGCTCGTTCTGGCAGGAGACGACGATGCCCGTCGGCAGGTGGGTCAGCCGGACCGCGGAGTCCGTGGTGTTGACGCCCTGGCCGCCGGGACCGGAGGAGCGGTACACGTCGACGCGGAGCTCGGACTCGTCGATCTCGACGTGGTCCGTCTGCTCGACGACCGGGAGCACCTCGACGCCCGCGAAGGACGTCTGGCGGCGGCCCTGGTTGTCGAAGGGCGAGATCCGGACGAGCCGGTGGGTGCCCTGCTCGACGGAGAGGGTGCCGTAGGCGTACGGGACCTCCACCGTGAAGGTGGTCGACTTGATGCCGGCCTCTTCGGCGTACGCCGTCTCGTAGACCTCGGTCTTGTAGTTGTGCCGCTCGGCCCAGCGCAGGTACATGCGCTGGAGCTTCTCCGCGAAATCGGCCGCGTCGACGCCACCCGCCTCGGCGCGGATGGTGACGAGCGCCTCGCGGGCGTCGTACTCACCGGAGAGGAGGGTGCGGACCTCCATCTCGTCGAGCGCCTTCTTCACGGAGGTGAGCTCGGACTCGGCCTCGGCGAGCGCGTCGGCGTCGCCTTCGTCCTCGGCGAGCTCGAAGAGGACTTCGAGATCGTCGATGCGGCCGCGCAGGGTCTCCGTCTTTCGGACCTCGGCCTGGATGTGCGAAAGCTTGCTGGTGATCTTCTGCGCCGCCTCCGGGTCATCCCAGAGGGACGGCGCCGCCGCCTGCTCCTCGAGCGCGGCGATGTCCGCCCTCAGCGCATCCAGGTCCAGGACGGCCTCGATCGACCCCATGGTCGAGGAGAGGGACTTCAGCTCTTCGGAAATATCGACGACTGCCACGGGTCCAGCGTAACGGCTGTCGGCGCGGACGTTCCTCGGGCCGCGTCATCGCCGCCCCGACGCCCCTTCGCTCAGGGCGTGCCGGGGGCCGAATTCCGGGTGTCCTGGGGGTTCGCCCCCGCGTCGTCGCCGCTCATCGCCAGCCAGCCGCCGACACCGAGTGCCGCGACGAGTATCAATGCCGCCGCACCCAGGGTGATCCGGCGCTTGCGGATGGCCGCCGACTTGTTGCGGGCCGAGCCGGGGCGGGGCCGGCCGGGGGCGCGTGGGGCGCGGGCCGTGCCGCGGGGGCCGCCGGAGAGCTCGTCGGGGGCCGGGACGCGCATGCTCGTGTGGGTGTCCCGGTTGGAGTCGGGGGACGAGCCGGGGACCAGCGGTACGGCGCCGCGGCGGCGGGGCTCCTCGGCCGCCGGGGTGTACTGCTGCTCGTCGTAGCCCTGCCCGTGCTGCTGGGGCTCGGGTTCGTCGTCCGGCTCGTCCACGTCCAGCGGCGGGATACCGGCGAGGTGCGGGAGCTGTTCGCGCAGCCGGGCGGCCAGCTCGGAGGCGCGCAGCCGGGAGGCCGGGGCCTTGGCCAGGCACTGGACCAGCAGCTGCCACAACTCGTCGGGGATGCCGGGGAGCGGGACGACGGTCTCGGTGACATGGCGGCGCAGTACGGCGCCGGGGTGGCCGCCGCCGAAGGGCGTGAAGCCGGCGAGGAGCTCGTACAGCACCGTCGCGAGGGCGTAGATGTCGACGGCGGCGCGCGGCGGGAGACCCTCGACGATCTCGGGGGCCAGGTAGTCCGGCGTCCCGATGATCTTGGTGGCCTTGGTGCGGCGCGGGGTGTCGATCAGCTTGGCCACGCCGAAGTCGGTGAGCAGCGCGGGGTGGGAGTTGCCGGGCCCGAGCGAGCCCTCCATGTCGAGCAGGATGTTCTCCGGCTTGACGTCGCGGTGGACCACCCCGGCGGCGTGCGCGGCGGCGAGTCCGTCCGCGACGTCCGCGACGATGGCGACGGCGGCCTCCGGGGCCAGCCTGCGCTCGCGGTCGAGCCGGGTGCGCAGGTCCGTGCCGCGCACCAGGTCCATGACCAGCGCCAGGTCGGTGCCGTCCACCACGAGGTCGCGGACGGCGACGATGTGCGGATGGTCCAGGCCGAGCAGGGCGGTGCGCTCCTGGACGAACCGGCCGACGAGTTCCTGGTCGGACGCGAGGTCCTCGCGGAGCAGTTTGATGGCGACGGGCCCCTCGGGGCCGTCGCCGAGCCACACCGTGCCGGCGCTGCCGCGCCCCAGGATCTGGTGGGCGGTGTACCGGCTGCCGATATTCCGTGCCAAGACTGCTCCCTCAGCGGCTGGCGATTGGGCCCTCGCGCAACAACCCCCGGTCGACAAAGTTACGCGGCGATCGGGGGGTTGCGTGCCCTGGATGGCGCCAACCTTCACTTCTGCGTACGAATTGCCAGGGAATTGGTTCACAGAAGTCGATATAGCTACAGAATTGACGGGGCGTCCAGGCCGGATCGGCGGCGCCCCGTCCCTGTTCCGTCCTGTCCCGTCAGTTGCCGCTGCCGCCCAGCGCCGAGACCCAGTCGCTGATCTGGCTCGCGGCGTCGCTGATCGCGTGCCAGTAGCTCTCGCCCTGGCCGATCCAGTCCTTCAGCGGGGTGAGTTCCCAGATCAGCCAGCTCGCGACGACGAGCAGGACCAGCGTGAACAGGCAGCCCTTCAGGCAGCCGAGACCGGGGATCTTCATCGGATTGGCGCCGCGCTGCCTCGGCTCGCGGGGCGGGCGCTGAGCAGGCTGCTGGGGTTGCTGCGGCTGCTGCGGCGGCGCGTACTGCTGACGCTGCTGCTGCGGCTGGTACTGCTGTTGCTGAGGCTGGTACTGCTGCTGCTGCGGCTGGTACTGCTGCTGAGGCTGCTGCCGGTTCTGCGGCGGGTACTGCTGCTGGCGGCGCTGCTGTTGCTGTTGCTGTTGCTGCGGCTGGCGCTGGGGGCGGCGGCGCAGCGGGTCCTGGCTCGGGTCGAGGTACTGGACCTGCGTCTGGTCGTTGCGGTCGCGGGCGGCCTGCAGCTGGGACTGCCACGGGTGCGGTCCGTCGGACTGCGGGGCACCCTCGGGCTGCGCCGGGACGGGCGGCATGACCGCGGTGGGGTCGGCGTGGCCGCCGCCCTGGCCGGCGTTGTGCTGCATGACGCTGGTGGCCGCGTTCGGGTCGTACGAGCCGGCGTTGCTCGGCAGCACCTGCGTCGGGTCCGCCGCGCCGGGCGTCTCCGGGACGGCGGTGGGCGCCGGGTCGGGCGCGAGCAGGACGGCCACCCCGTCAGCGGCGGCGATCTGCGCCGAGTTCGCGTGCACGCCGATGCCGGCGGCCACGGTGCGCAGCGCGCGGGCCAGGTTCTCGGCGCTGGGGCGTCGGTCCGGGTCCTTGCTCAGGCAGCGCTCTATGACCGTCCACAGGGGCGCGGGGACCGTGCTGGGGCGGCGCGGCTCCTCGCTGAGGTGGCGCTGCAGGACTTCCAGGGCGGTGCCCCCGGCGAACGGCGGGCGGCCGGTGAGCAGCTCGTAGAGCAGGATCCCGGCACCGTAGATGTCGACCGCGGACGTCTGCGGGCGGCCCTCGGCGGACTCCGGCGCCACGTAGGCCGGGGTGCCGACGAACTCGTGGGTCCGGGTCAGCCCCGGGGAGTCCGCGAGCCGGGCGATGCCGAAGTCGGTGAGCATCGGGTGCATCTCGCCGTCGCGCTCGGAGACCAGCACGTTGGCGGGCTTCAGGTCGCGGTGGACGACGCCGTCGGCGTGACTGGCGGCAAGCGCGTCCGCGATCTGCGCGGTGAGCAGCGAGGCGGCGACCGGCGAGAGCGGGCCGTTGTCGCGAAGGTAGCGGTGCAGGTCGGGGCCGTCGATCAGGTCCATCACCAGGGCGAGGAGGTCTCCCTCCACGACCAGGTCACGGGTGCGCACGATGTTCTCGTGGGTCAGCCGCAGCAGCACGGAGCGCTCGCGCAGGAACCGCATCACGACATCCGCGTCGTTGGCGAGCTCCTCCTTGAGGACCTTGATCGCGACGAGCTCTCCGGGCTGGCCTGTGACGGCCGCCTCGGCGCCCGCGGCCTCGCGCTGGCGGGCGCGCCAGACGGTGCCCGTGGCGCCGCGTCCCAGCGGCTCCTCGAGCAGGTACTTGCTGCCTACCGGCCGCACGTCATGCGCTCCCTGCTGATCGTGGTGCTTGCGGTCCCCCGGATTCCTCCAGGAGTTTCCGGCCCACTCTAGAGCCTGCCCGGGAGTGGGTGACCGACTCCGCCCGGTTGCCGGTTTGTCCGTAATTCCCCGAGGGCCGGGTCTCCGCGCCCGGGGTGCACCGGTTGCGGAGGAAGACGCTCAGTTCGTCACGATGGTTGCCACGGCGAGGGGCGCGCGACGTCTGCGGGCGCCGGCCCGGACCGTGTCGGACGTGCCGGGGAACGGTTCAAGCAGGCACTTTTGTGCGCACAGCAGACCTTTCAAGATCACTTAGCGGTGGCCCCCGGGCGTGTTGTCAGCGGCAGGTGCGAGGATGCCCCCAGCACGGAACCGTGGGGTCGGAGCCCTGCGGTACGTGACGAACCTGTACCGGACGACGCGTCCGTGCCGGGTGGGGGGAATCACAGGGCTTTTCCCCTGCCGGGCACCCCGCGCAGAAGGGACCGCTGACGGCGATGCAGATCCGGCTGACCGTCCTCGCGCCGCGCAGCGGCCAGACCCCGGCGCGCGCCTGCGACGTGCTGGTCACCGCCCCCGCGGGGACGGCACTGGCCACCGTGGCGTCCGGCCTGGCCGCGGCCGTCTCCGGGCCCGACGGCTCCCTCGGCAGCGGCGCGGTCGTGCTGTTCGCCGGGCGGGAGCGGCTCGACGCGCAGCGCAGCGCCCTCGGTGAGCCGCCGCTGGTCGACGGGGCGGTGCTCTCGCTCCAGGCCCCGGGCGAGGACGAGTCGACGGACGACGCCGTTCCGGCGCAGTTGCACGTGATCGCCGGACCGGACGCGGGCGGGGTCCACCTGCTGCACGGCGGGCAGATCCGGATCGGCCGCTCGGCCGAGGCCGATGTGCCGCTCGACGACCCCGACGTCTCGCGGCTGCACTGCGCGGTGACCGTCTCGGACGACGGCCGGGTCTCGGTGGCCGACCTGGGCTCCACCAACGGCACCTCGCTGGACGGCGCCGAGGTCCGCGACCGTCCGGTCCGGCTGAAGCCCGGCGCGCTGCTGCGACTGGGCGAGTCGACGCTCCGGCTGACCTCGGGGGCGCGCACCCCGACGCTGGAAACGGCGCCGGACGGCGAGGGGCATCTGCGGGTGACCAGGGCCCCGGCCGACCCGGACCCCGGTTACGGGGACGGCTCGGGCCACGCGTACAGCGCGGCCGCTCCGCCCGGCCCCGGCGCCCAGACCGAACCCGGCTTCCACGGACACGGACACGGGCACGGATACGGCCACGAGCACGGCACGGACGACGAGGCGGGCGGGCAGGCCATGGCCAGGCCCGGCCCCGGACACCCCGGCCGCCGTCTCGACGAGGAGGCGCCCCGGCGCGGCATAGGCGCCTGGGCCCGCCGGCTCGCGGGCGGCAAGGGCGATCCGGTGCACGAGAGCGCGCCCGACGAGACGGCCGCGCCGGCCCCGGCCCCGGCCACCTTCACCGCGCTGCCCACCGCCCCGGAGGGCACCTGGCCCGACCCGGCCTCCGTACTGCTGACCGCGCTCGGCCCCGGCCCCCGGCTGTGGGAGCGCGGCACCGAGCATCCGGAGGCGCTGGTCGTCCGGCTGGGCACGACCGAGCGGGCCGAGCTGCCCGCCGTGCCGGTGACCGTGGGACTGCGCGAGGCGGGCTCGCTGGGGCTCGCCGGACCGCGGGACCGGCTCATGGGTCTCGCCCGCTCGGCCGTGGCGCAGCTCGCCGCCCTGCACTCCCCCGCCGATCTGGAGATCGTGCTGATCAGCACGGACCGGGCCCGCGGTCTGGACGAGCGCAGGCGCGAGTGGTCCTGGCTCGGCTGGCTGCCGCATCTGCGCCCGATGCACGGCCAGGACTGCCGGCTGCTCCTCGCGTACGACCGTGAGCAGGCCGTCGCCAGGACCACGGAACTGGTGCGCCGGCTGGACGACGGGCCGCTGGGCACCGGCTGGGCCAGCCTGGACCGGGCGACGGTCGCCGAGGCCGCCCGGCACTACGAGGGCCCCTTCACCGTGGTGATCGTGGACGGCGACCCGGGCTCCTCGGCGCTGCGCGAGAACACCGCCCGGCTGGCCTCGGCCGGCGCGGCGGCGGGCATCCATCTGATCTGTCTGGCCGAGACCCCGGCCGCCACCCCCACATCGCCGGTCGCCGCGACCTACGAGGCGGCGTGCCACGCCTCCATCGCGTTCCGGGAGTGCGGGGCGGTGGCGATGCTCAGCGGGGACGTGGCGACGGCCCTGCGGCTGCTGCGCACGGCGGGCGGCCGGGCCGCGGGCCACGGCACGGTCGCCGCGGTGGACGCGGTGTCGGCGCACTGGGCGCAACGATTCGGCCGGGCGCTGGCCCCGCTGCGCGCGGAGGGCCCGTCCGGGCTGCCGGGCCGGCCGGCCGCGGTGGCGCTCCCGCCCTCCGCCCGCCTGCTGGACGAGCTGGGCCTGGCCCGCGCCACCCCGGCATCCCTGATGGCCCGCTGGGCCTCGACGGCGGCGGACCAGCCGGGCGCGACGGTGCGCGGTTCGGGCAGCTGGACGGGCGGCGCGGGCGACGGCGCCCCGGGTCCGCGCGTGGGGGCGCAGCGCACGAGCGCCGAACCCCGCACGGAAGGACCGGGCTCGGGCCGTACCCCCTACCCCGACCGTCAGCGCCCGTACGAAGGCACCGGCTCGGGCCGCACCCCTTACCCCGGCCGTGCGGGCGCGTACGAGCGCGCCGACGGATCCGCCTCCGGCCGCAACCCGCATCCCCGGGTGGGCGGCCAGCGGTACGAGGCGGGGTCCGGGGAGTCGCAGAGTTCACGCACCCTGCCCGGCTCCGACACCCGTGCCTGGGACGGTTCCGCGGATGTGCGGGACAGCGACAGTCTGCGGTCGGCCGGTTCGGGGCGCTCCCCGGGCCGGGTCAGCGGTCCGCGCCAGGGCGACGCCCCGCGGATCGCCACCGCGGACACCGGTCCGCACCCGGCGGTCCGCGCCGACGAGGGCGCCGCCTTCGCGGGACGGCCCGTCGTGGTGCTCGGGGCCGGTCCCCGGGGCCCGGTGAGTGTGGATCTCGCCGACGAGGGGCCGCACCTCCTCATCGAGGGGCCCGGCGGCAGCGGACGCACCGAGCTGCTGAGGGCCGTCGCCGCGTCGCTGGCGGCCGCCGCCCGGCCCGACCGGCTCGGCATCCTGCTGGTCGACGGCGCCGGGGGCGAGCGCGGCGAGAGCCTGCGCCCGTGCACCGAACTCCCGCACGTGTTCACCCACTTGGTAGCCTCCGACCCGGTCAGGATGCGGGAGTTCGCGCAGGCGCTGGGCGCCGAGGTGAAGCGGCGGGCCGAGCTGCTCGGCGGGCTCGGCTTCACCGAGTGGCACGACCGGGCCGACGCGGCCCGGCGGACGGCCGGTCAGCGGCAGCCGAGTGCCCCCGGCGGACAGCACGGTGACGTGGAATCACAGATGAGCGGCACCCTGCAGCTGCGGCCGATGGCCCGGCAGCCGGAGCCCGGCCCGTCACCGCTGCCCAGGCTCGTGGTGCTCGTGGACGACTTCGACGCGCTGATCGCCCCGGCGCTCGGCAGTCCGGGCCGGCCGGCCGCCGGTTCGGTCGTCAGGGCGCTGGAGACCGTGGCCAGGGAGGGCGGCAGGCTCGGTGTCCACCTGGTCGCGACGTCCGCCCGCCCGGACCGCACGGAGGACACCGACCTGGCGCGCGGGGCCCGGCTGCGGGTCGTGCTCGATCCGCCCCGTTCCGGCGCGGTCCCGCCGTCGCCGGACGATCCGGCGCCGGGACGTGGCCGGCTCGGCCATCCGGACGGGCGGGTGACGCCGTTCCAGGGCGGCCGGGTCACGGGCCGCATCCCGCGTACGGCGACGCTGCGGCCCACGGTCGTACCGCTGGAGTGGGAGCGGATGGGCGACCCGCCCACCCGCCGCCCGGTACGCGAACTGGGCAACGGGCCGACCGACCTGGCGCTGCTGGCCAGCGCCCTTGAGCGCGCGGCGCGTTCGGTCAACGCGGCGCCGCTCGCACCACTCGCACCCGCCCACTCCTGAGGGACGACGGGCCGGGAGGTACGGGCCGGTCGTCCCCAATCTCCGTATACCGTCACTGACTTGACGTCACGAGCCCATCACGATCATCGAGTTGGGCCCGATTCCGGTATTGCGGCACCCGGGTGCCGGGCGTAGGACTGTGCGCACACGACCAAGTGAAGAATGACCGGCACCGTCGGGACTCCGGCGGTGCCGGTCGGTGCACGCGCACAGGAGAAACGGGGCAGGGATGCGCACAACGCTTCGGATTCGCAGGGCCGCCATGGTCTTCACAGCCATCGGAGCACTGGCACTCACCGGCTGCGGTGACGACGGTGACGGCGGAAAGGGCAAGGCCGACGGGGGCGGCTCCGAAGGCAGCAAGGACAGCGCGTCGAGCGTCGCACTGCCGAAACTGAACGGCGAGAAGATCTCCGTCGCGGCGGTCTGGACCGGTCCGGAACAAGCCAACTTCGTCAAGGTCCTGAAGGAGTTCGAGAAGCGCACGGGGGCGACGGTCACCTTCGTCCCGGCGCAGGACCCCATCGTCAACTTCCTCGGTACGAAGATCGCGGGCGGCCAGCCGCCGGACGTCGCGATGATCCCCCAGGTCGGCGCGATCCAGCAGGCCGTCGCGAAGAAGTGGGCGAAGCCCGCCGGAGCCGAGGCCAAGGCCCAGCTGGCCAAGAACTACTCCAAGGCCTGGCAGGACCTGGGCGCGGTGGACGGCGCCCAGTACGGCGTGTACTTCAAGGCCGCCAACAAGTCGCTGGTCTGGTACAACGCCAAGGCCTTCGAGAACGCCGGGGCGTCCGAGCCGAAGACCTGGAAGGACTTCATGGCGACCGCCGAGACGGTGTCCGCCTCGGGCGTCACCCCGGTCTCGGTCGCCGGCGCGGACGGCTGGACGCTCACCGACTGGTTCGAGAACATCTACCTCTCCCAGGCGGGCCCGGAGAAGTACGACCAGCTGGCCCAGCACAAGATCAAGTGGACGGACCCGTCCGTCAAGGACGCACTGACCACACTCGGGCAGCTGTTCGGGAAGCCCGCCCTGATCGCGGGCGGCGCCGACGGCGCACTCCAGACCGAGTTCCCGGCATCGGTCACCCAGACCTTCACCGGCGGTGACCAGCCCAAGGGCGCGATGGTCTTCGAGGCCGACTTCGTCGGCGTCAACATCCAGCAGACCAAGGCCAAGATCGGTACGGACGCCAAGGTGTTCCCGTTCCCCGCGGTCGGCGCCGATTCTCCCGTGGTGACCGGCGGGGACGCGGCGGTGGCGCTCAAGGACAGCAAGGGCGCCCAGGCCCTGCTGACCTGGCTGGCCTCGGCCGACGCCGCGAAGATCGCGGCCGAGCAGGGCGGGTTCATCTCGCCCAACAAGACCCTGGACGTGGCCGCTTACCCCAACGAGGTGCAGCGCACGATCGCGAAGGCACTGATCGCGGCCGGTGACGACGTCCGGTTCGACATGTCCGACCAGGCCCCGCAGTCGTTCGGCGGGACGCCCGGCAAGGGTGAGTGGAAGAGCCTCCAGGACTTCCTGAAGAACCCGAAGGACATCGCGGGGACCCAGGCCAAACTGGAGTCCGACGCGGCCAAGGCGTACAAGAGCTGACGGGATGACGACAGCCGCAGCGGGGGGCGCCGACAAGGCGCCCTCCGCCGACACCGGATCCCGCGGCGGGACCTCGGTACCCGCCCCCAGGAAGCCCGGCTCCGGGCAGCCGCCCGTACGCCGGGTGCCCGGCCGCAGAAGCGTGACCGGTACCCGAAGGGTCATCGCGGCGCTCTTTCTGCTGCCCGCGCTGGTGCTGCTCGGCGCGCTCGTGGTGTATCCGATCGTGTACTCCGTCTACCGGTCGTTCTTCGACCAGGCGGGGACCGGATTCGCCGGACTCGACAACTACAAGGCCCTGTTCACCGACGACACCATCCTCACCGCGATCAAGAACAACGCGATCTGGGTCGTCCTGGCACCGACCGTCTCCACCGTGCTCGGCCTGATCTTCGCCGTGCTGACCGAACGGATCCGCTGGGGCACGGCGTTCAAGCTGATCGTCTTCATGCCGATGGCGATCTCGATGCTCGCCGCGGGCATCATCTTCCGGCTGGTGTACGACCAGGCGCCGGAGCGCGGGGTCGCCAACGCGGTGGCGGTGGGCGTGCACGACACGTTCTCCGCCTCGACGGGGTTCCCCAAGGCGCATCCGCTGCCCGTCCACCCGCTGAAGGCGGCCGGCGGCGGTTCCTTCGTGACCAAGACGCCGGTCCGGGCCGGGGAGCCGGTCCAACTGCCTCTGGTCGGGGTGGCGCCCGCGAAGATGCCCGGCGACGCGAAGCCCGCCCGGACCCCCGCGAAGGCGGCCGACGGGAAGATCACCGGCACCGCCTGGCTGGACTTCACCAAGGGCGGCGGCGGCAGGCCCAACGTCATCGACCCCAAGGAGCTGGGGCTCAAGGGCATCAAGGTCGAGGCCGTCAAGGACGGCGACGTGGTCGCCTCGGCAACAGCCGGCGCCGACGGCACGTTCACCCTGCCCGCGGCGGCGGACGGCGCCGAACTCCGGCTCCCGGCCTCCAACTTCAGGGAGCCGTACAACGGCGTCGACTGGCTCGGACCGAGCCTGGTGACGCCCGGCATCATCGGCAGCTACGTCTGGATGTGGGCGGGCTTCGCCATGGTGCTGATCGCGGCCGGCCTGGCGGGCCTGCCGCGCGAACTCCTCGAAGCGGCCCGGGTCGACGGGGCGAACGAGTGGCAGGTGTTCCGCCGGATCACGGTGCCGATGCTCGCCCCGGTCCTCGCGGTGGTACTGGTGACGCTGATGATCAACGTCCTGAAGGTCTTCGACCTGGTCTTCATCATCGCGCCCGGCTCCTCGCAGGACGACGCGAACGTGCTGGCGCTCCAGCTCTACCGGTCCTCGTTCGGCACGGACGCGGACCTCGGGATCGGCAGCGCCATCGCCGTACTCCTGCTGCTGCTGGTGGTCCCGGTGATGCTCTTCAACATCAGGCGGATACGGAAGGAGGGGCGCCGATGACGGCACCCACGGCCACGGCCCCGCCCGCCGGGGCGGGCGACGCCCCGGACACCGGCTCGGCGAAGGCCGGACGGTCGCTCGGCGCCCGGATCGCGGCACGGGCCGGCGGCGGCGTGATGCGGGTCGTCCTGATCCTGGTGGCCCTGTTCTGGCTGATGCCCACCATCGGGCTGCTGCTGTCCTCGCTGCGCAGCGCTGACAAGATCGCGGCGACCGGCTGGTGGAAGGTCTTCACCGTCCCGTCCGAACTGACCTTCGACAACTACCAGCGGCTGCTGGACAATTCGACGATCACCGATTCGCTGTTCAGCACCATCATGATCACCGTCCCGTCGACCGTGCTGGTCGTGGTGATCGGCTCGCTCGCCGGATACGCCTTCGCCTGGATGGAGTTCCCGGGCCGCGACTGGTGGTTCCTGGTCGTGGTGGGGCTGTTGGTCGTCCCGGTGCAGGTGGCGCTGATCCCGGTCTCCAAGCTCTTCGGGACGGTCGGCATCTTCGAGACGACCTTCGGTGTGATCATCTTCCACACCGCCTTCGGACTGCCCTTCGCCATCTTCCTGTTGCGCAACTTCTTCGCGGAGATCCCGCGAGAACTGCTGGAGGCGGCGCGGCTCGACGGAGCGGGCGAGATCCGGCTCTTCACCCGGGTCGTGATGCCGCTGGGCGGTCCGGCGATCGCCTCGCTCGGCATCTTCCAGTTCCTCTGGGTGTGGAACGACATGCTGGTCGCACTGATCTTCGCGGACTCCGACTCGCCGCCGATCACGGTCGCACTCCAGCAGCAGGTAAGGCAGTTCGGCAACAACATCGACGTACTGGCGCCCGGCGCCTTCGTCTCGATGGTGATTCCACTCGCGGTGTTCTTCGCCTTCCAGCGCCAGTTCGTCTCCGGCGTCATGGCGGGTGCGGTCAAGTAGCCGCCGGGCGTGATCCACGCCATCCCGGGGCATGCGCGTCAACCTCCCGGGGCATGCGCGTCAACGCGGGGCAGTCCGACCGGGCACCATGGACTGCCCCGTACGCACGCCCGGGATGCCTCGGCCCGCCGGCGGCGATCCCACGATTGAGTGGTCCCGTGCGCCGCACGGATGTCCAAGGTTCACTCAAGGGTGTGCGTAGTATGACAAGTGGGGCCTTCATGAGCCGCGCGGCCGAGCACCGCGGCCGCCCACCGGGGCCCGGCCCCTGCCTCCCCGCTACCACACCGTTGCCAGCCCCCTGCCCGTCCCGCTGGGCGCTCCGCAGTAACCTGTCTGCGCCCCAGTACGCACAGTCCGAGAAAGAGTCTGTATGCCCCGGCTGAGTGTCATCATCCCCGTCCGCCGCGCCCGAGGAAGCCTGCGCGAGTGCCTGGAGTCGGTGCTCTCGCAGTCCTTCACGGACATCGAGGTGATCGGTGTGGATGACGGCGCTCCGGACGGCTCGGGACTCGTGCTGGACGAGTTCGCCGCACTCGACGGCCGGGTCCGGGCGATCCACCTGGCCGAGGGCTCGGGAGCCCACGGCCGGCGCAACGCGGGCGCCGAGCGGGCCACCGGCGACTACCTCCTGTTTCTGGAGGGTCACTACATCTACCTGCCGGACGCGCTGCGGGAGATCGTGGAAGGGCTGGACGCCGCCGGTGACCCCGACGTGCTGGTCTTCGGCCACCGCAAGCGCCCGTTCCGCGGCAAGACCCGGACGACCCGGTCCCTGGAGCTGCTGAGCGGCATGCCGGCGGGCCCGCACACCCTGGCCGAGCGCAAGGACCTCCTGGACATCGCGCCCGTCTCCTGGAACCGGGCGGTCCGCCGCACCGTCGCCGAGCGCGAGAGCCTGGCCTTCGGGCCCGGCCCGCACGGTGAGCGCATGTACGCGCTCCTGACGCTCGCCGTGGCCGGTTCCGTCGCCACGCTGGGCACCGCCTGTGTCGAGCACCGCCAGCAGCGCTACCTGCCCGGCCTCGCGGACGAGGCGGAGCCCACGGCCGGCTCGACGCCGCTGGAGCTGGTCGACGCCTACGCGGAGCTGATGACGGCCGTCGAGGCGCGCCCGGCCCTGAGCCCGGTGCGCGGGCTGCTCTTCGACCGCGCCGTCCAGGAGCTGCTGTCGGCGTACCCGTCGGTGACCAAGCGCCGCAGGCAGTACGTCAGCGCCGTCGCCGCCTTCCACAGCGCCCACCATCCCGACGGGTTCAAGTTCCCCGGCGGCGCGAAGGGGCTCCGGCCGCAGCTGATGAGCGGCGGGAAGTACGCCGCGCTCGGCGCCCTGGACACCGCGCTGGCCACCCGCCGGAGCCTGCGCTCCGCGCCCACCACCGCGCGGGCGAAGGCGAAGAAGTCGTTCACCGCGCGCTACTACAAGGCGCAGCGCAAGCTTCCGCTGGACCCGAAGCTCGCCGTCTACGCGGCCTACTGGAACCGCGGCGTGAGCTGCAACCCCGAGGCGATCTACCGCAAGGCCCAGGAGCTGGCCCCCGATGTGCACGGGGTCTGGGTGGTGTCGAAGAACCAGGTGGACTCGCTGCCGAAGGGCATCGACTACGTGGTTCCGGGCACGCGCCGCTACTGGTCGGTGCTGGCCCGTGCCACGTACTTCTTCAACAACGTCAACTTCGCCGACCACCTGGTCAAGCGCCCCGGTCAGATCCATGTGATGACGCACCACGGCACCCCGCTGAAGATCATGGGGATGGACCAGCAGAACTACCCGGCCGCCGCCCAGGGGCTCAACTTCGACCGGCTGCTCAAGCGGGTCGACCGGTGGGACTGGAGCGTCTCCGCCAACCCGCACTCGACCGAGGTCTGGTCCCGCGCCTACCCGAGCGCCGCGCGCTCGCTGGAGACGGGCTACCCCCGCAACGACGTCTTCGCGACGGCGACGCAGGAGCAGATCGACAGGATCCGCGAGGGCCTCGGCATCCGTCCGGGGCAGCGCGCCCTGCTGTACGCGCCCACCCACCGCGACTACGAGGCCGGCTTCACCAGCCGTCTCGACCTGGCCCGGTTCTGCGAGGCCGTGGGCCCGGACACCGTGGTGATGGTGCGCGCGCACTACTTCTACGGCGGCGCCGGTCTCCCGGAGAACCCGCAGATCATCGACGTCAGCGACCACCCGAGGATCGAGGACCTCTGCCTCGCGGCCGACGCCCTGGTCACGGACTACTCGTCGGTGATGTTCGACTACGCCCACCTGAACCGCCCGATCGTGGTGCACGCCCCGGACTGGGAGACGTACCGCACGGTCCGCGGCGTGGTCTTCGACCTGCTGTCCGGCAAGCCCGGCGAGACCCCGGGCGCCGTCGCGACGACCACGGACGAGCTGGCCCGCGCGTTCACCGACGGCAGCTGGGACAGCCCGGCGAACGAGGCGCTGCTGAAGGCGTTCCGTGAGCGGTTCTGCCCCTACGACGACGGCCGCGCCGCCGAGCGCGTGGTGCGCCGGGTGATCCTGGGCGAGGAGCCCCGGGCGGCCGAAGCCGCCTGACCACGCCGCGCACTGCGAAGGGTCCGCCCCCGGAGCGCTCCGGGGGCGGACCCTTCGCCGTGCGCGGGCTCAGCCCTGCTGGCCCGCCATGACGGTGGCGAGGCCGACGACCACGAGCAGCGAGCCGCCCCAGGTCCACATCGAGGTCCGCTCGTGCAGCACGGTCGCCCCGGCCAGCACGATCAGCAGGTAGCCGAGCGCGTTGAACGGGTACGCGATGGAGAGCGGCACCTTGGCCAGGGTGGACATCCAGGCGAGGGCGGAGACCGCGAAGACCACCAGGCCGACGACCACCCAGGGGCTGGTGGCGGCCCGCAGGGCGACGGAGCCGCCGTGCTGCCCGGCGGCCGCCGCGGCGCCCTTCATCCCGTGCTTGAGCATGATCTGGCCGCCCGCGGACGAGAACACGGCGAACAGCAGCAGCAGCAGACTGGGAAGGGTCAAGACCTTGCTCCTGACGGGGGCGGCCGGGTTCTCGGACGCGTGGGCCGGGGTGGGTGGGGGGACGGTCGCCTCAGACGCCGACCCGGTCGGCAGGGACGTACTGTCGGTTGAGGATGTCCTGTACATCGACGTGCTCTCCAGCGATGATCGTCTCGGCCGCATGCGGGGTGAGCAGTGCGACGTGCTGATAGCCGAACAGTGTCGGCCGGATCCGGGTCAGCAGCCTCGACAGCCCGCCGAGTACCGACGCGAGCGGGCCGCGCCCGAGCAGCGACCAGAACGGCGCCCCCGTCGAGGCGAGGTCCAGGACGTCGTAGCCCGCGTTGCGTACCGTGCGGCGCAGGCTGGCCCGGGTGAAGAAGCGCAGATGCGTTTCGTCGAGGATGCCCCGGCGGTCGTAGCCGAAGGCCCCGATCGCGACCCGCATCCGTGAGTACCAGTGGCTGAAGTTCGGCACGGACAGCAGCACCTGGCCGCCGGGCCGGAGCACGGTGGCGACCTCGGTGAGCACCCGCTCGGGGCGCGAGAGGTGCTCGATGACGTCCCCGGCGACGACGTAGTCGAAGTCCACGCCGACCTCGGGCGGCAGGCCCTCCTCCAGGTTGGCGAGGTGGAAGTAGGTGCACTTCTCGCGCACCCCGGGCACCTCGACGAAGTCCACCCCGGTCACCTCGTGGCCGAGTGCCTCGAGGCGCTCGGCGAACAGACCGCCGGAGCAGCCGAGGTCCAGGACCCGGCCGGGCGGCAGCTTGCGCATCTTCTCCAGGATGACCGCGTGCGAGGAGCCGTCGCCCTCCTTGAAGGCGTACTCGACGGGCTTCGGGATCCAGGCGCAGGTGCCGAACCCCTTGACCGCCAGGCGGTATTCGATGACGTCCTTGACGACGTCCTTGGCGTACTTCATGCCGTTGACGTAGCAGATCTCGTCGCCGTAGTACGTGGGCACCGGGATCTCCTTGATCCGCATTCCCGCGTCGAGCAGCTGGACGATGATCTGGGTGTCGAAGTCGAAGGCGTCGGTGTTCCGGTCGACCGGCAGCTGCTTCAGCGCCTCGACGCTGTAGGCGCGGTACCCGGAGTGGAATTCGGTCAGCCGCGAACCGAGGAGGCCGTTCTCCAGCCGGGTGAGAACACGGTTGCCGAGCCATTTGTAGAAGGGCATACCACCCTTGAGCGCCTGCCCGGACTTCATCATCCGGGACCCGAACACGGCCTCGCACTCACCGCGTTCGATGGGTGCGACCATTTCGGGGAGCAGTTCCGGGGCGTACTGTCCGTCGCCGTGCAGGAGCACGATGATGTCCAGTCCGTGTGCGGCCGCCAGCGCGTATCCGGCTTTCTGGTTCCCGCCGTATCCGAGGTTCTTGGTGTGCCGCATCACCACGGTCCGCGGCATTCCCTCCGCCTGCGACCAGCGGCAGCCGGCGGTGAAGGTCGCGTCGTGACTCGCGTCGTCGAGAATGAGAATCTCGTCGACCCGGGACCGGAAATCCTCCGGAATCCGGTCGAGGGTCTTCTCCAGCGTTGTCTCCGCGTTGTACGCGACCACCAGGATGCCGATCCTGGGACTCGGGCTTTCCTTCACGGGGCGTTCTCCAGTTGCGCTCGATGCTCGGTGCTGGGGTCGGGAACAGGTCGGTGGGGGGGGGCGGGCCGGGTGCGCGCGGTCAGTTGACGGCGGAGCCGGAACACTGCGAGGTACGGGGGGCGGCGAGCGGCGAGCGCCCGGCGGGGGGCCCCGGAGGCGCGTCAGGACGGCTCGCGAGGATGCGGCGGACGCCGGTGGCGAGGCCGGCCGCGAGGACGAACCAGCCGACGGCGCCCAGCTCCAGGACCGGCTCGCTCCAGCGCACGGCGGAGCGCCCGCTGTAACCGAGTACGGCCGTCAGCCCGACCGCACCGTTGTAGGCGAGCCCTTCCCAGAACCCGAGGACGAACGTTCCGGCGGCCGCCCAGGTCAGGTACTGGAGGCCGGAGGCGGTGGACAGGAGCAGCAGCAGGCCCAGCGTGACGGCGACGACGCCGGGCAGCTGCGCGGGCCGCAGCCACGCGAGCCAGACCCCGGCGGCCACGCAGACCAGCACGAAGAGGAAGTGGCCGCCGCCCTGCATGAACGTGATGACGGACTCCGGCAGCCCGAGTACGTCGGCGAACCGGACGAGCCCCCAGAGGCGGTAGCTGCCGCCCGCGTACTCCAGGACGTTCTCCTTGAGGTGCTGCGGCACGGTCACCAGGACCGGCCCCCAGACCAGCGCGAACAGTGCGCCGAAGCCGGCGGCGAAGCGGACCAGGACGGGCCGGCCGCCGCGCAGCGCGGCGACGAACAGTGCCGGGATCACCACCACCGGAATGAACTTGACGCTGATCGAGAGCGCCGCGGCCACCCCGGCGGCCAGCGGCGACTTCCGGTCGGCCAGCAGATGCGCGGCGGCCAGGGCGAACGCGATGGCGACGGCGTCGGTGTTGCCGTGATAGCCGGAGGTGGCGATCAGGACCGGACTGACGGCGACTCCGACACCGCACAGCACCGCCGTCCACTGGGCGGAGCGCCTGCGGACGATCTCGAACACGAGAATCGCGCAGCAGAAATCGGCGAGGGAGGCGGGTGCCCGGATGAGGGTGGCGAACGACATTCCGAGTTCGGAAAGGCCGTTCAGTGCGAGCAGCATCCAGCCGGCCAGTGGCGGGTGGTTGTAGACGGGAAGTCCGGGCAGCGGGTGTTCGTAGATCCGGACGGGGCCGTACACGGTGACCGCCTTGGCGAATCCCGCGAAAATGCGGACATCGGCCGGGCCCGGCGAATTCGCCGCGATGACCATGCGAGTCAGTAGGCCGGCGGTCGCGGCAATGAGCACAACGGCTCTTGCGCGTCGCACGTCCCAGGATTCGCACCGCATTCGGATACCCATGAAAGCAGAACGTAGCAACCCGGCGACGCTATGCAACGCACCGATGAGCACACTTTTATGGATCGTGGCTCGGATGTGCGGCGAGCCGGCGCAAACACCGAATACACCGAATCACTCGAACGGTTCACACGGTTCGTACAGTCCGTACGTCAGTTTCCGTCCACTGCGGTGCCGCCCCGGGGTTCGTCACACGCCGGTGCCCGGCCGGTACGGGTACCGGCCGGGCACGGGTGCCCCCGCGGGGGCGGCGTTTCGCGCGGGGAGCGGACTACAGCATCCGGTCGACCACCCGGGCGGTCGCGCGGCCGTCGTCGAGGTCGCAGAAGTCCCGCCGAAATGCCTCGTAGGCTTCCGCGTGTCCCGCGATGGCCCGGACCGGGTCGCGCAGGGCGTCGATCAGGTCGTCGGAGCCCGGGATCAGCGGGCCGGGGGCCCGCGTCTCGAAGTCGAAGCTGAATCCGCGCAGCGTGTCGCGGTAGTGCTCCAGGTCGTAGGTGTGGAACAGCATCGGACGGCCGGTCTGGGCGAAGTCGAACATCAGCGAGGAGTAGTCGGTGACCAGCGCGTCGCTGATCAGCATCAGCTCGCCGACGTCCGGGTAGCGCGAGACGTCCCGGACGAATCCGGTGCCGCTGTCCGGGAGCCGGTCGGTGACCATGTAGTGACGGCGCACCAGCAGCACGGTGTCCGCGCCCAGTTCGCGTTCGGCGGCGGCCAGGTCGAGCTGGAGGCCGAGCGAGTAGCGCCCGCCGCCCAGCTGCTGGTCCTCGCGCCAGGTCGGCGCGTACAGCACGACCCGCTTGCCCCTGGGGATCCCGAGCCGCTCCCGTACCGTCTCGGCGACCTTCGTGCGGTCGGCGGCGTGGAAGAGGTCGTTACGGGGATAGCCGCACTCCAGGACCTCGCCCTCGAAGCCGAACGAGCGGCGCAGGACCGGGGTGGAGAAGGTGTTCGGGGAGACCAGGAAGCTCCACTGGCGGGCGCGCTCCCTGAGCGTGCTGATGTAGGCGGCGTTCGCCTGGGCCGTGCCCGCGAGCTCCAGGCCGATCCGCTTGAGCGGGGTGCCGTGCCAGGTCTGGACGACGGTCTGGTCCTCGCGCCGCACGAACCACTCGGGCAGCTGGGTGTTGGTCACGACGTACCGGCTGCGGGCCAGCGCCTCGTGCCAGGCGGCCGAGCCGTGCTCCACGGCGGTGGCGCCCGCGGGGATGACGGCCTGCTGGTCGCGCACCACCCACAGGTGTTCCAGCTCGGTGCCCCTGGAGACCAGTTCCTCGTAGACCGCACGCGGCGAGTCGGAGAACTGGCGGCCGTCGAAGGTGCTGTAGAGCGCCGCCTGACGCAGCGGCGCGGTGCGCTGTACGGCGTAGGCGTCGCTCAGCAGCTTCTTGGCGCGCAGACCGCGCTCGGAGGCGGTGAGCACCGGGGCGGAGACGACCAGGAGCTGGTCGCCGTAGCGCCGCGTGATGGTGTAGTCGCGGCCGGAGAGGGTGCGGGTGGCGGGCAGGGTGCGGAAGGCGGAGGCGGGGATGCGCAGCGCGGTGTCGCCGCTCTCGTCGCCCGCGCCCTTCTCGCGGAAGAAGAAGTACCAGTTGCCCTCGCCCAGCGGGAGCGGGCCACCGGGTCCCTCGACGGCGTCGGGGCGCAGTGCGGCGCGGAAGCGCCGGGCATCGTCGCCGCCGGAGAACTCGACCGGGAAGGTCGTCTCCTCGCGGTGGGCACTGTTCTGGACCACCAGCTCGACGGGGTGTTCGGGGTCCTCGGGGAAGGTGCCCTCCAGGAACAGCTGTCCGTCGTCGGTCCAGCTCGCCAGCTCGACGAAGGGCTGCACGGTGCGGTCGCTGATCTGCAGGTTTCCGCGCGCGCTCGTGACGAAGGCGAGCTCGCGGCGTTCGCCGGTCTCGCCGTCACCGAGCGGGTAGCGGCCGGGCAGCACCGGGCCGGGCACGTCGACCGGCGTCTTCTGGTCCTTGGGGCCGACGAGGTGGACGCTGTAGCCGAGGCTGCTCGGCGTGTCGTCCGCCGGGCGGGCCCCGGTGACGGCCGCGAGCGGGAGCTCGGCGGTGAAGCGGCGCCACCCTGCCGTCGAGGATTCGGTGCCCCCGCCGACCGTGACGGGGACGTCGCAGGCGGCGCCGGTGGCCTTGTGGGTGAGGCCGAGCCGCAGTTCGTCCTTGGCGAGGCGGTCGCGGACCATGCCGGACACCACGACGGTGCCGGCGGTGCCGCCCGCGCGGTGGGTCTCGAACCGGGCGTCGATCCGCTCGGCGTGCAGCACCAGCTTGTCGCCGTCGAAGGCCGGGGCGATGCGGTGGTCCCCGTCCGGCCGGTAGACGGGCGGCGCCACGGTGGCCTCGCGGACGGAGGGGAAGGAGCGGCGCAGCAGGCCGTTCCTGGCGATGCCGATCTCCAGGTTCCAGCTGCGCTGCCTGGGGGTGCCGTCGGCGGCGATACGGAGCTTCGCCGGGTCGATGACCGCCTCGAAGCCCGCCCGGTCGTAGTCGTGCAGGCTCTGGCGGGAGCGCGCGGTGGCCTCCGGCTCGTCGGACCTGCGCAGCCGCAGCGGCACCACATGGCGCCGGCCGGCCCGCAGCCAGCCGATCCGGAACTCGCTGGGTCCCGAACTCACGGGCAGGTTACGGATGTAGGCGTATCCCGTGAGGTGCAGCTTGCCGTCGCGCCACTGCGCGTCCCGCAGCCGGGCGGCGAGCGGGAGGTCGCGGTCGGCCACGCGCAGCATCCGGGCCGGGACCGGCTGCTTCAGTACCGGGTACTCGGCCTGCCGGCGGCGCACGCCGCGTACGGCGAAGGCACCGGGCTCGCGCTTGTCGTAGGCGAGGAGCGCGAGCAGTTCCGCCATGCGGTGTTCGCGCACCAGGTACCACATCAGGCGCAGCCGCAGCGGGAGTCCGTCCAGGACCTTCGGGTCGACCTGGTCGATGAACGCGTTGCAGTGCGTCAGGAAGGCCTCGCGGTACTCCTCGTCGCCGTCGGGGAGCACCTCCATGAAGTACCAGAGGTCGTTGGCGAGGGCGTGCGCCTCGTAGTGGTTCTTGTCGGCGGCCGGGCGGTTCTCCGCGAGGAAGGCGGAGACCCCCTGCACGTGCGTGACGCGGTCGCGGACGCCGCGCACGACGGCCCGGCTGGTGGTGATCGACCCCGGCCGGTCCCGCCAGTGGTAGACGGGGTCCTTCACGATGTCGACGGAGCCGGCCAGGAAGTGGGCCGGCAGCACGACGGGGATGTCCTCGTAGAGCGCGCCGACCGGGAAGGCGAACTCGTGCTTGTCCCAGAAGGAGCGGCGGAAGACCTTGTTGCAGGCGATCCGGTCCCCGAGGAGCTCCGGATCGCGGGAGACGTGGGTGCGCATCCGGGTCGTCGCCATCGGCTTGCGGAACATCGGCGACTGCTGGAGCCTGCCGCCGGCGCGCAGCCGCAGCACGTTGCCGGACGCGAGGTCGGAACCGGTCTCCTCCAGCGCCCCGACGAGCAGTTCGTACGCGTTCGGCGGGATGATGTCGTCGCTGTCGACGAAGGCCAGGTAGCGGCTCTCCGGATCGCAGTTGCGGACACCGGTGTTACGGGCGTGCCCCAGCCCGCCGTTCTGCTGGCTGACCAGCCGGAAGCGGTCGTCCCCCGCGGCGAACTCCGCGGCCAGCGCCGCACTGCCGTCGGTGGACCCGTCGTCGACCATCACCACCTCGAGGTCGGCCATGGTCTGCTCCGCGAGGGACTTCAGACAGTCCGTCAGGAAGAGTTCCACGTTGTAGACGGGGACAACGACACTGAGCCGTGGCGGCATGTGGAGCACGTCCGTTCATCGGGGGCCTGGCTATCCGTATGGCTCAACCGTGAATACGGTCGGGGGTCACCGGTTACGGTCCCGAACGAGTGACTACGCCTGCCCCGTGCTCACCCCGTGGGCAACGCCGATCGGAGGGGGTGACGGCAGTGCCTGGGGCTTCGCCCGGACGATCCTGGCGCACGCTCGGCGCATGCTCCGGACGGCCCGGTGGGCGGCCCGCCAACCACAGTAGCGGATGCCCGGGGACCCCCGAAAAACGCGCTCGAACGCCTCTGTGCGGGACATCACCCCGGTGTACGGAATCGGCCGGCGGGCCCGCGCTCAGCGGGTGAGCGCCGCCACGGCCGAGGCCGCCAGGTCGTCCAGGTACCCCGGCGGCAGCTCGCCCCGGACCACCGCGAGGCGCCAGTAGAGCGGGCCGACGATCAGGTCGAGGGCGCGGTCGGGGTCGCTGTCCCGGGGCAGTTCGCCGCGCGCCACGGCGTCCCGTACGACGACAGCGGCGATGCCCAGCTGCGGGTCGAGGAGCGCGGCCTTGATGGTGTCGGAGATCTCCGGGTTCCGGGCCGCCTCGACGAGCAGGTCCGGGATGACCTGGGAGGCGAGCGGGTGGCGCAGGGCGTAGGCGGCCAGTTCGAGCACGGCGCGCACGTCTCCGTACAGCGAGCCGGTGGCCGGGGCGGGCATGCCCTGCACGGCGACGGCGGAGACCAGGTCGAGGACCAGGTGCAGCTTGGACTTCCAGCGGCGGTAGACCGCCGTCTTGCCGACGCCGGCGCGGCGGGCGATGCCCTCGATGGACATCCGTGCGAAGCCGACCGAGGCCAGCTCCTCGAAGACCGCGCTGCGGATCGCATCGGTGACGTCCTCGCGCAGCACGGCGGCTCCGGCGGGGGCACGGCGGCGGCTTCCCGGGTCGGTGGTCATGGCCAGAATCATAGACCGTCACGACGAAACGGTTGCGTTGCGACGTACTGACGTCCTACCCTCGGCGTTGCGACGATACGGTTCCGTCCCGTCGCTCGTGTGTGTTCCCGCCCCTCGACGAAAGCGATCGTGGTGAGCCAGACAACAGCCCCGGCGGCCCCGGCGACGACGGTGGTCACCCCGCCGGCCACGTCCCCTCCCGTGTACGCCCCTGGAGAGCTCGCAGCCCTGGCCGCCCGGCACGGGCTGACCGTGAGCGGGGCCCGGCCGACCCTTCCCGCCTACGTACGGCAGCTGTGGGGACGGCGGCACTTCATCACGGCGTTCGCCACCGCCAAGCTGACCGCCCAGTACAGCCAGGCGAAGCTCGGCCAGATCTGGCAGATCATGACCCCGCTGCTCAACGCGACGGTCTACTACTTCATCTTCGGCGTCCTGATGAAGACGAAGCACGGCGTCCCGGACTACGTACCGTTCCTGGTCACCGGCGTCTTCATCTGGACCTTCACCAGCAGCTCGATCACCGCGGGCACCCGCGCGATCAGCGGCAACATCGGGCTCGTACGGGCCCTGCACTTCCCGCGCGCCTCGCTGCCGGTCGCACTGGCCCTGCAACAGCTCCAGCAGCTGGTCTTCTCACTGGGCGCACTGGTGGTGATCCTGCTGGTGTTCGGCCAGTACCCGCAGCCCTCATGGCTGCTGGCCCTGCCGGCCCTGGCCCTGCAGGCCGTCTTCAACACCGGCATCTCGATGGTCGTGGCCCGCCTCGCCGCGCGCACCCCGGACATCGCCCAGCTGACCCCGTTCATCCTGCGCACCTGGATGTACGCGTCGGGCGTCATGTGGAGCATCGGCACGATGCTCCAGGGCGACCGGGTGCCGCACGCGGTGAAGCTGGCGCTGGAGATCAATCCGGCCGCCGTCTTCATCGACCTGATGCGGTTTGCCCTCATCGACAGCTTCGACGGCGGACAACTGCCCCCGCACGTGTGGCTCATCACCACCGGCTGGGCGCTGCTGTGCGGCGTCGGCGGATTCATCTACTTCTGGCAGGCCGAGGAGAGTTACGGACGTGGCTGACAGCACTTCGCCCGGAGTACCGACGGTCGTCGTCGACGACGTCCACATCACGTACAAGGTCAACGGCGCCCGCACCGGCAAGGGCAGCGCCACCTCCGCCCTCAGCCGGCTCGCCTCGCGCCGGCAGTCCCCCGGGGTGCGCGAGGTGCACGCCGTGAAGGGGGTCAGCTTCGCCGCGTACAAGGGGGAGGCGATCGGCCTGATCGGCTCCAACGGCTCGGGCAAGTCGACGCTGCTGAAGGCCATCGCCGGACTGCTGCCCGCCACCGCGGGACGCGTCCACACCCAGGGCCAGCCCTCCCTGCTCGGGGTGAACGCAGCGCTCATGAGCGATCTGACCGGCGAGCGCAACGTCGTGCTCGGCGGCCTAGCGATGGGCATGACCCGCGCCGAGATCCGCGAGCGCTACGAGGAGATCGTCGAGTTCTCCGGCATCAACGAGAAGGGCGACTTCATCACCCTGCCGATGCGCACCTACTCCTCCGGCATGGGCGCCCGGCTGCGCTTCTCGATCGCCGCCGCCAAGAACCACGACGTCCTGCTGATCGACGAGGCGCTGTCCACCGGCGACGCCAAGTTCCAGCGCCGCAGCAAGGACCGGATCATCGAACTGCGCGAGCAGGCCGGCACGGTCTTCCTGGTCAGCCACAACAACAAGTCGATCACCGAGACCTGTGACCGGGCGATCTGGCTGGAGGCGGGCACGCTGCGGATGGACGGCCCTGCGAAGGAAGTGGTCGCGGCCTACGAGAAGTTCACCAAGAAGAAGTAAGAAGCAAAAGGACGAGGCGGCCACCGGGCCCACCCGGCAACCGCCTCGTCCTCAGGCCCTACTCCGCTACGCGTGCGTGCGCAGCAGCGTCCGCATCGTCCGCATGGCCACCGACAGGTTCGCCAGGTCGAACGCGTCCGACCCCTGGATCTCCTCCAGCGTGGAGCGCGACCGCGTCAGGATCGCCGCGTTCTTCTCCTCCCACGCCTCGAACCGCTCCTGCGGTGTCGCGGTGGCGTCGCCCACACTCAGCACGTCACCCGTGAGCGCCGCGTGGGCGGCGTACAGGTCCTCGCGGATGGAGGCACGGGCCATCGACTGCCAGCGGTCGGCCCTCGGCAGCTCGATGATCCGGTCCATCAGCTGGGTGATGGACAGCCGGTCGGCGAGGTCGTAGTACACCTCGGCGACGGCCAGCGGCTCCGTGCCGGTACGGTCCGCGATCGCCACGATGTCGAGCGCCGGGAAGGCGGACGAGAATCCGGCGACGCGCTGTGCCAGCTCGTCCGGGACACCCGCCTCGGTGAGCTCGTCCAGGATCGACTGGTACCACTCCTGGTCGGCGCCCATCAGCATCTTGGGCAGCTCGGCCCAGACCTGCTCGACACCGGCCCGGAAGAAGTCGATCGTCCCGGCGATCTCCAGCGGCTGCGGCCGGTTGCCGAGCAGCCAGCGCGAACCGCGCTCGACGAGCCGCCGCGAGTGCAGCCTGATCCGGGTCTGCACCTCGGCGGACACCCGGTTGTCGAGCGCCTCCACGGCATCCCACACCTTGGCCAGCCCGAAGATCTCGCGGGCCGCGACCTGCGTCCGCACGATCTCCTCGATCGAGGCCCCGGTCTCCTCCCGGAGCCGGTGCAGGAACGTCGAACCGCCGCTGTTCACCGTGTCGTTGACCAGGACCGTGGTGATGATCTCGCGCCGCAGCGCGTGCCCGTCGACCGCCTCGGGGAACCGCTCGCGCAGCTGCCTCGGGAAGTAGGCGTGCAGCAGCTTCTGCAGGTACTCGTCGTCCGGCAGGCTGGTGCCGATCAGCTCCTGCGCCGCGGTGATCTTCGTGTAGGCGAGCAGTACGGCCAGCTCGGGCTGGCTGAGCCCCTTGCCGGCGCCGAGCAGCTCGCGGATCTGCCGGTCGGTGGGCAGGAACTCGAGCGCCCGGTCGAGATGGCCGTCGCGGCCCAGCCGGCGCATGAAGCGCTGGTGGGCGTGGAGCAGCGAGGGCGCCTGGGCGACGGCGTTGGCCAAGGCGGTGTTCTGCGCGTAGTTGTTGCGCAGCACCAGATGGCCGATCTCCTCGGTCATCTCGGCCAGCAGCTTGTTGCGCTGCTTGACGGTCATGTCGCCGTCCCGCACCAGGCCGTTGAGCAGGATCTTGATGTTCACCTCGTGGTCGGAGGTGTCGACACCGGCGCTGTTGTCGATCGCGTCGGTGTTGATCCGGCCGCCGGTACGGGCGAACTCGATCCGGCCGAGCTGGGTGGCGCCGAGGTTGCCGCCCTCACCGACGACCCTGGCCCGCAGGTCCTCGCCGTTGACGCGGATCGCGTCGTTGGCCTTGTCACCGACGTCCGCGTTCGACTCGGCGGAGGACTTGATGTACGTACCGATGCCGCCGTTCCACAGCAGGTCGACACGCGCCCGGAGGATCGTCTGCATCAGGTCGGCGGGCGTCATCTTGGTGACCCCCGACTCGATGCCGAGCGCCTCGCGGATGTGCGCGTTGACCGGGATCGACTTGGCGCTGCGCGGGTGGATGCCACCGCCCGCGGAGATCAGTTCCTTCTTGTAGTCGGCCCAGGAACTGCGCGGCAGGTCGAAGAGACGGCGCCGCTCGGCGTACGAGACGGCGGCGTCCGGCTTCGGGTCGATGAAGATGTGCCGGTGGTCGAAGGCCGCGACGAGCCGGATGTGCTCGGAGAGCAGCATGCCGTTGCCGAACACGTCACCCGACATGTCGCCGACGCCGACGACGGTGAAGTCCTCGGTCCGGGTGTCGTGGCCGAGCTCCCGGAAGTGCCGCTCGACGGACACCCAGGCGCCGCGGGCGGTGATGCCCATGCCCTTGTGGTCGTAGCCGGCCGAGCCGCCGGAGGCGAACGCGTCTCCCAGCCAGAAGCCGTACGCGACGGCCACCTCGTTGGCGATGTCGGAGAACTTCGCGGTGCCCTTGTCGGCCGCGACGACGAGGTAGGTGTCGTCCTCGTCGTGCCGGACGACGCCCTTGGGGTGCACGACCTCGCCGGCCACCATGTTGTCGGTGATGTCGAGCAGCGCCGAGATGAAGGTGCGGTACGAGGCGATGCCCTCGGCCAGCCAGGCGTCACGGTCGACGGCCGGGTCGGGGAGCTGCTTGGCGACGAAGCCGCCCTTGGCGCCGACCGGGACGATGACGGTGTTCTTCACCATCTGCGCCTTGACCAGGCCGAGGATCTCCGTACGGAAGTCCTCACGCCGGTCGGACCAGCGCAGACCGCCGCGGGCGACCTTGCCGAAGCGCAGGTGGACGCCCTCGACCCGGGGCGAGTAGACCCAGATCTCGAACGCCGGCCGCGGGGCCGGGAGGTCCGGGATGGACTGCGGGTCGAACTTCATCGACACGTAGTTGTGCGGCTTGCCACTGTCCGCGCGCTGGAAGAAGTTGGTGCGCAGGGTGGCCTTGATGACGGTGAGGAAGGACCGCAGGATGCGGTCCTCGTCGAGCGAGGCGACCTGGTCCAGGGCCCCGTCGAGCTCTTCGAGGAGCCCGTCGGTCAGCTCCGTGCCCGCGCTCTGGCGCTCCGGCGACATCCGGGCCTCGAAGAGCGAGACCAGCAGCCGGGTGGTGTGGACGTTGTTCTGGAGAGTGCTCTCCATGTAGTCCTGGCTGAAGGTCGATCCGGCCTGGCGCAGGTACTTCGCGTAGGCGCGCAGCACCATCGCCTGCCGCCAGTTCAGACCGGCGCTGAGCACCAGGGCGTTGAAACCGTCGTTCTCGGCCTCACCGGTCCAGACGGCGGCGAAGGTCTCCTGGAACCGCTCGCGGGCGTCGTCGGCCAGGTAGCCGCCGTTGCCCGTGCCCTGCGGCATCCGCAGCCCGAAGTCGTAGATCCAGGCGTGCGTACGGTCCGCGCAGCGCAGCTCGTACGGGCGCTCGTCGACGACCTCGACGCCGAGGCGCTGGAGCGCCGGCAGGACGGCGGACAGGGAGACCTGCTCACCGGTCCGGTAGATCTTGAAACGGCGCTCGCCGGGGGCGGAGCCGACCGGCTCGTACAGGCTGAGGGCGAAGTCCCGCTCGTTCTCCTTGAGGGCTTCGAGGTGGACCAGGTCGGCCACGGCGGCACGCGCCGAGTGGTCGGCCTTGTAGCCCTCGGGGAACGAGTGCCCGTACTGGCGCAGCAGTTCGGCCGCGCGCTCCTCGCCGCACTCGGCGTTCAGCGCCTCCTGGAACCCGTCGGCCCAGGAGCGGGCGGCCTCGACGAGCCGGGCCTCGATGCGGTCGGCCTCGGCGTCGGTGAGGGCGGTCAGCTCACTGCCGGGGGCGACCCGGACGACGAAGTGCAGCCTGGAGAGGATCGATTCGGTGTTCCAGGCGGTGAAGTCGACGCTGGTGCCGTTCAGCTCCTCCTTGAGGATGTCGATCAGCCGCAGGCGTACGCCGGTGGTGTACCGGTCGCGCGGCAGGTAGACGATCGCGGAGTAGTAGCGCCCGTACTCGTCCTGGCGCAGGTAGAGCCGGAGCCGGCGCCGCTCCTGGAGGTAGAGCACCGAGGTGACGATGGAGCGCAGCTGGTCGGGCGGCGTCTGGAACAGCTCGTCGCGCGGGTAGGTCTCCAGGATCTGCAGCAGGTCGCGGCCGTCGTGGCTGTTGTACGTGAAGCCCGCGCCCTCCAGCACCTCGGCGACCTTGCGGCGGACGACGGGCACCCGGCGCACGGACTCGGTGTAGGCGGCGGACGAGAACAGTCCCAGGAAGCGGCGCTCACCGATGACGTTGCCCTCGGCGTCGAACTTCTTCACGCCGACGTAGTCGAGGTAGCTGGGGCGGTGCACGGTCGCCCGGCTGTTGGCCTTGGTCAGGATGAGGAGCTTGTGCTCCCTGGCCTTGGCGCGGGCGTCGGCGGGCAGCCGGTCGAAGGACGGGCTGACCGGGTGCGCCTCGTCCTCGGTGTGGTGCGGGTCGGAGCGCAGGATGCCGAGGCCGGTGCCGGGTACGGCGGCCAGGGCGTCGGAGTCCTTCAGCTCGTACTCGCGGTAGCCGAGGAAGGTGAAGTGGTCGGCGGCGAGCCACCGCAGCAGCTCCCTGGCCTCGTTCACCTCGTCGTCGGCGAGGTCGTCGAGCGGTTCGCCGGGCAGGTCGTCGGCGATGCGCAGCGCGGCGTCCCGCATCTTATCCCAGTCCTCGACGGTCTCCCGTACGTCGGACAGCACGCGCAGCAGGTCCGCCTGGATCTGCTTGAGGTCGGCGCGGTCGGACTCGCGGTCGATCTCGACGTGGATCCAGGACTCGACGAGCGCGTCGTGCGGGAGCTCGGCCTTGGCGTCCTTGGCCCCCTTGGCGTTCTTGCGCCCGTTCTGCGGACCGGTCGAGATGCCCGCGCCGTCGGTGAGGACCTCGATCAGCTTGCCGGCCACATCGCGCCGGACGATGACCTGCGGGTGGATCACGACGTGGATGCCGCGCCCCTGGCGGGACAGCTCATTGGTGACGGAGTCGACCAGGAACGGCATGTCGTCCGTGACGACCTCGACGACGGTGTGCGTGCACGTCCAGCCGTTCTCCTCGACGGTCGGGGTGTGCACCCGGACGTTCGCCGTGCCCTGCGGACGGTTCTCCGCGAGGCGGTAGTGCGAGGAGGCGGCGCCGAAGACGTCGACCGGGTCCCGGCCGCCGATGTCCTCCGGAGCGGTGTGGAGGTAGTAGCGCTGGAGGTAGGCGAGCAGTACGTCCTGGCCCGAACGCTCCTGCCCGGCCCCGTCGCCGTTGTCGGCCCCGGTGGCCGCAACGCGCACCCGGGGGGTACCGCCCGGGCCGGCGACACCACCGCCCGGGCTGTTGTCAGCTACCTTGGCGGCCCGTGCGAGCAGCTCGGCCTTGGCTTCGTCCAGCTTGGTCTGCATGTCCTCTGGCTCCTGTCGCGCGCCGTTGCGTGACGTAGGTGAAAAAGACGACGTACCGCCACGACACGGGGTTTCCGGTCCGAGACCGACCGTCACATGGGAGGGCGGCGTCGCGGGGCTCGGCACGCGCATCTGCGGCGTTGTCGTCAATCAGCATGGCTCCGCCATGCCTCGATCCTCCGCCTTGCAGCTGCACGCACCCAGCCCCGCTCCTCACTCCACCCCCCATGTGACGGTCGGTCTGCGTCGACGCTATGCCGCAATGAGAGACGCCCGGGACCTTATTGGCCATTTTTGGCAGTCGGGCCGGGCTGAGGGGATCAGTCGGGGCCCGGGTGCTGTGGCACTCCGGGCGCAGGCCGGGGGCTTCACTGCCCCCGAGGGCTATCGCGCTGATCACGGGGTCCAGGCTATCTCCCCCGCCCCGGTATCCGTCACGAGCCGTATATGTACAAAAGAAAGCCCCGGACTTTGACACTCTGGACAGCGCGCGGAGCCGTGCTGCCGCACTCTGGTATCCGACCCGGTAGCCGGAACCGGCACCCGGCACCGCTGATCCACAACTGGCCGACGAACCGTGGGAGCTCCGCCATGGCACCGAAGATCCTCATCGTCACCGGCGACGCCGCCGAGTCCCTGGAAGTCCTCTACCCCTACCAGCGGCTCCTGGAGGAGGGGTACGAGGTCCACATCGCCGCCCCCACCCGCAAGACGCTCCGCTTCGTGGTCCACGACTTCGAGCCCGGGTTCGACACGTACACGGAGAAGCCCGGCTACACCTGGCCCGCCGACCTGGCCTTCGACGAGGTCGACCCGGACGACTACGTGGCCCTGGTCGTCCCGGGCGGGCGCGCCCCCGAGTACCTCCGCAACGACGCCCGGCTGCGCGAGATCCTCAAGGCGTTCTTCGACACGGACCGCCCGGTGGCCCAGATCTGCCACGGCCCGCTGATGACCGCCGCGGCGGGCGCGCTGAAGGGCCGCCGGGTCACGGCCTACCCCGCGCTGGAACCGGACATGGAGTCGGCCGGAGCCGCCTTCCAGGACGACGAGGTCGTGGTGGACGGCCCCCTGGTCTCGTCCCGCGCCTGGCCGGACCACTCGGCCTGGATGCGTGAGTTCCTGACCGTGCTCCGCGCGAAGGCCCCGGTCACCTGACGGCCGGCCCCGGCTGCCGGCGCTCCCGCCGCTACGCGGCGAGCTGCTGGGCCAGGTCCGCCGCTTCGGCCAGGGTGTCCACGACGGGCACCCCGGCCGCCTCCAGGCTGGCCCGGCTGTGCGAACCGCCGGTGTAGAGCACCGCTCTCGCGCCGACGTGGGCGGCCGCCACCGCGTCGTCCACGGCGTCACCGATGATCACCGCGTGCTCTGCGGATATCCCGTCCAGCGCCGCGAAATGCCGCTCCATGTGCTGTGCCTTGCTGCCGCCGGAGCGCCCGGTGCGGCCGTCGACGCGTACGAAATGCCGCTCTATGCCGTATCCGCGCACCACGGGGACCAGCTCGTCGTGCCCGTACATGCTCAACAGGGACTGGCTCCGGCCGGCCTGCTGCCACTGCGCGAGCAGCTCCGCGGCGCCCGCGGTCAGCCCGCAGCTCCCGCGCTGCTCGGTGTAGTGGCGGTGGAAGACCAGATCCATCTGGTCCCACTCGGTGTCGGTGGGCAGCCGGCCCATCAGCCGTTCGTAGAACCGGGGTATCGGTATGCAGTACATCTCCCGGTACTGCTCCAGGCTGATCGGCGCCACGCCGACCTCCCCGAACGCGGCGTTCGTCGCGCCGACGACCGCGGTGTTGTCATCGAGCAGCGTGCCGTTCCAGTCCCAGACCAGATGTGTGCGGTACTTCCCCTGCGTCCCCATGCCAAGAAAAATACCCGCCGCCACTGACAGACGGCGAGGCGGCGGCCCTCAGCCGATCAGGTTCGGGATCTCCTGGATCCCGAACCACAGCAGCTCGTGGTCCTCGGCGCCGTCCACGGTGAACTGCGCGTCGTCGTCACCCAGGTCCGCCGCCCCCAGCGCGGCCGCGGCCGCCGTGACGTCCTTGTCCGCCTCGTCCGAGTCGACGTGCACCGCGGCCGCCTTCGCCAGCGCCACCGCGGAGGCGATCGTGACCTCACCGAGCGAGGAGGCGTCCAGGATGTGGTCCGGGTCGGCGACCGCGTCCCCGTCCGGCACATCGACCGCCACGACGACGCGACGGCGGGTGGCGCCGGGGTCCCCGGCGATCAGCCGCAGCGACGCGGAGGCGGCCCGGTTGAGCGCCGCGTACTCCAGCTCCTCGATGTCGTCGGAGACGTACCACTCGCGCAGTCCGGGGGTCACCGCGTAGGCGGTGAGCGGGCCGGGGCCCAGTTCGCCCGCCCGGTGCGCCGCTGCGAGCCCGGAGAGGGTCAGGGGGACGTACACGCGCATGGCTTGGCCGCTTTCGTAGTCGGAGACGCCCTCAGGATACGTGCGGCGTCCCCCTTTGGGGTTACGTGTCCCGCCCCCGCCCCGTCCACCCGGCAACCGCCCCTCACCCTGCCCACCCCGCCCCCGCTCCCCTCTCCGGACCCGGTCCACCACCCGGATAGGTGAATTCCGGGTCCGCTCCCCCGGCCCCAGGGACGCTTGCGGCCGGTCCGCCGCCCCCGTAGAAGGTCCACAGCAGAAGTTACCGCCCGGTATTTGCCGGGCCTCTGAGCACGGGGGCGATGAGCAGTGACCATGAACAGGACCCGGCCCGCCGGACGGCACGACGCACGCAGGCCCGAGACCGTCCCCTCGCAACGCCTCCGGACACCCCGGCGCGTCCGCCCCCACCAGTGGTTCGCGGAACGCCTCCTGGCCGTACTCAGCGGCCAGCGCCCCGTCCACTGGATGCTCGGCCACACCATCGGCGAGGCCTACGACCAGCTCGCCGAACTGGCCCCCGCCACCCCGCTCCGGAGCCACGGCACCCGCCCGGTGATCCGCATGTGCCGCGGCGCCCAGCCGGCCCCCGGCGTGGTCGAGGCCTGCGCGAGCATCGCGGCGGGCGAACAGGTCCGGGCCATGGCCTTCCGCCTGGAACAGGGCCCCGACCTCCGCTGGCGCTGCGCGGCGGTGGAACTGGGCAGCGCCCCGGCCCGCCGCCCCTGACCGAAGCGACGCCGGGCTCGCCCCGCCCCAGGGGCCGAGCCCGGCACCACTGCACCCGACGCACCCCGGACCGAAGCAACCTCAACCAGGCCGACAACGACCCCAAGACCCCCCACGGGGCCCCACAAGCCCGACCGCAACCCAAACCGCCCAATCCCTCACCCCACCCACCCACAGGCCCCCACAACCCCACACAGCCCCTCTCTGCCCCACCCCACACACTCCCCTCACCCCCTCCTCCCACCCCACCCCTTCCCAGCCCTCCCGGCCCCCGCTCCGGTCCACCCTTCCCAGCCCGCCGCGCAGCTCCCGCTCCGACCCGCCCCCTTCCAGCCCCTGGGCCCGCCCCGCGCGGGCCCCCCGACCCCGCATCCCCGCCCGGGCACCCTTCCCAGCCCGCCCTGTCACCCCGGGGCTCCGATCCACCCGTCCAGCCCGCCCCCGTCCCCCTCCGGCCGCTACCCGCCCCGTTCCAGCCCGCCTCCCGACCCGCTACGCGCTCCATTCCAGCCCCTCCGGCGTTTGAGGAGCGGGGTCCGGGGCGGAGCCCCGGTTACGGGAAGGAGCGGGCAGGGGACAAGCCCCGCCGCAGGCGCCCCACCGCACCCCACAACACGCCCCACCCCACCACCGCACCCCACACAACGGCCGGGGGGGGGGGCCCCCCCCCGGGGGGGGGCGCGGGGGGGGGCGGGGGGGCGGGGGGGCGGGCGGGGGGGGGGGGGGGCCCCCCCCCCCCCCCCCCCCCCCCCCCCCCCCCCCCCCCCCCCCCCCCCCCCCCCCCCCCCCCCCCCCCCCCCGGGCGGGCCCCCCCCCCCCCCCGGCGCCCCCCCCCCGGCCGTGATCCAGCGATCAGCGCGCGCTACTTCTTGCGGCGCCGCCCACCGCCCCCACTCTTCTGCGCCTTGCGCCGCTCAGCCCGGGTGAGCCCGTCGGACTCCGCACCCGCTCCGACCTCGTCACCGTCGACGTTGGAGAAGTCGCCCTCGACGACACCGCCCTCCCCGTCCACCGTGGGAGCGGAGAAGTGCAGCCGGTCCGGACGCTGCGGAGCGTCGAGCCCCTTCGCCCGGATCTCCGGACGTGCGGCCGGAACGGCGTCCTCCTTGGTGAGCGAGGTCTCCGAGTCCTGCACCGGCACCTCCTCGACCTGCTGCTCGACCTGGACCTCCAGGTTGAACAGGTAGCCGACGGACTCCTCCTTGATGCCCTCCATCATGGCGTTGAACATGTCGAAGCCCTCGCGCTGGTACTCGACCAGCGGGTCCTTCTGCGCCATGGCCCGCAGGCCGATGCCCTCCTGGAGATAGTCCATCTCGTAGAGGTGCTCACGCCACTTGCGGTCCAGCACGGACAGCACCACGCGCCGCTCCAGCTCACGCATGATGTCGGAGCCGAGCGTCTTCTCACGCTCGTCGTACTGCTCGTGGATGTCGTCCTTGACGGACTCCGCGATGAAATCGGCGGTGACCCCGGCGAGATCCCCGGCGGCCTCCTCCAGCTCGGCGACCGTGACCTTCACCGGGTAGAGCTGCTTGAACGCGCCCCACAGCCGGTCCAGGTCCCACTCCTCGGCGAAGCCTTCCGCCGTCTCCTGGCGGATGTAGTCGTCGATCGTGTCGTCCATGAAGTGACGGATCTGGTCCTGGAGGTCCTCGCCCTCGAGCACCCGGCGCCGCTCGCCGTAGATGACCTCACGCTGCCGGTTGAGCACCTCGTCGTACTTCAGGACGTTCTTACGCGTCTCGAAGTTCTGCTGCTCGACCTGCGACTGGGCCGACGCGATCGCCCGCGTCACCATCTTGTTCTCGATCGGGACATCGTCGGGCACGTTGGCCATCGACATCACGCGCTCGACCATCTGCGCCTTGAACAGGCGCATCAGGTCGTCACCCAGCGACAGGTAGAAGCGGGACTCGCCCGGGTCGCCCTGACGGCCGGAACGACCGCGCAGCTGGTTGTCGATACGGCGCGACTCGTGCCGCTCGGTGCCCAGGACGTAGAGCCCGCCGAGGTCCTTGACCTCGTCGTGCTCGGCCTTCACCGCCTGCTCGGCCTTCTCCAGCGCCGCGGGCAGCGCGGCCGCCCACTCCTCGACGTGCTCGACCGGGTCGAGTCCGCGCTGACGCAGATCGGCCTCGGCCAGGTCGTCGGGGTTGCCGCCCAGCTTGATGTCGGTACCGCGGCCCGCCATGTTCGTCGCGACCGTGACGGCGCCCTTGCGGCCGGCCTGCGCGATGATCGGCGCCTCCCGGTCGTGCTGCTTGGCGTTGAGCACCTCGTGCTGCACACCGCGCTTGGAGAGCTGCTGCGAGAGGTACTCGGACTTCTCGACCGAGGTGGTGCCGACCAGGATCGGCTGGCCCTTCTCGTGCTTCTCCGCGATGTCGTCGACGACGGCGGCGAACTTCGCGACCTCGGTGCGGTAGATCAGGTCCGACTGGTCGGCCCGGACCATCGGCCGGTTGGTCGGGATCGGCACCACGCCGAGCTTGTAGATCTGGTGGAACTCGGCGGCCTCGGTCATCGCCGTACCGGTCATGCCGGAGAGCTTGCCGTAGAGGCGGAAGAAGTTCTGCAGGGTGATCGTGGCGAGCGTCTGGTTCTCGTCCTTGATGTCCACCCCTTCCTTCGCCTCGATCGCCTGGTGCATGCCCTCGTTGTAGCGGCGGCCGGCGAGGATACGGCCGGTGTGCTCGTCGACGATCATGACTTCGCCGTCGATGACGACGTAGTCCTTGTCCTTCTTGAAGAGTTCCTTGGCCTTGATGGCGTTGTTGAGGTAACCGACGAGGGGGGTGTTCACCGACTCGTAGAGGTTCTCGATGCCGAGCCAGTCCTCCACCTTCGCGACACCGGGCTCGTGGATCGCGACGGTCCGCTTCTTCTCGTCGACCTCGTAGTCGCCGGTCTCCTCGATGCCCTTGAGCGGGTTGCCCGCCTCGCCCTTGGTCAGCCGGGTGACCAGCTTGGCGAAGTCGCCGTACCACTTGGTGGCCTGGTCGGCGGGACCGGAGATGATCAGCGGGGTACGGGCCTCGTCGACCAGGATCGAGTCGACCTCGTCGACGATCGCGAAGTTGTGGCCACGCTGGACGAGCTCGTCCTGCGACCACGCCATGTTGTCGCGGAGGTAGTCGAAACCGAACTCGTTGTTCGTGCCGTACGTGATGTCGCAGCCGTACTGCTCACGCCGCTGGGCCGGCGTCATGTTGGCGATGATGCAGCCGACGTCCAGCCCGAGGAACTTGTGGACCCGGCCCATCATCTCCGAGTCACGCTCGGCCAGATAATCGTTGACCGTGATCAGGTGCACGCCCTTGCCGGAGAGCGCGTTGAGATACGCGGGCAGCGTGCCGACCAGGGTCTTGCCCTCACCGGTCTTCATCTCGGCCACATAGCCGAGGTGCAGGGCTGCGCCGCCCATCATCTGAACGTCGTAGTGGCGCTGTCCGAGGACTCGCTTGGCGGCCTCACGGACGGTCGCGAATGCTTCGGGAAGCAGGTCGTCCAGGCTCTCGCCGTCCGCGTACCGTTCCTTGTACTCGTCGGTGAGCGCCCGCAGCTCGGCGTCGGAGAGGTTGACGAAGTCCTCTTCGATGGAGCTGACCTGGTCCGCGATGCGGTGCAGTTTGCGCAGGATCTTGCCTTCGCCTGCACGCATGAGCTTGTTGAAGACGGACACTGAGGCTGGTCTCCTTGCCGGTCGGGCCTGGCACTGGGTCGTGTTATGGACTCTGGCGCGGGCACGGCAGGTGGGCCCCACCGCAACGGCCATCGTAAGCGAGGACCCCGCCGCGCCGGGAGGGCTGCCACTGCCTTGAGCTCGCAGTGCCCTGCCGGATCAACGGACGAAGGGCGCCGAAGGTGCCGGGAAGCCCGAAAAGTGCTCGCCCCGTTCCCCGCCCGGTCAGCACAATCCGTACATGGAACCGATCACCCTCGCCACCGACCGCCTGCTGCTGCGGCCCTTCGCCCCGGACGACGCGGACGAGGTGTACGCCGCCTGCCAGGACCCCGGCATCCAGCGCTGGACGGTCGTCCCCTCGCCCTACAGCCGCACCGACGCGGAGCTCTTCACCAGGCAGTTCTCGCCCGACGGCTGGCAGGACGACTCCATGTACAACTTCGCCGTCGTACTGCGTGACGGCGGGGCCCTGACCGGTGCGCTCGGCATCAACCGGCGCAACCAGCCGGGCACCTACGAGGTGGGTTTCTGGACCGCGGGCGAGCACCGCGGCCGCGGCTACATGACGGAAGCGGTGCGCCGCGCCGCACACTGGACCTTCACTTCTCTGGGCGGGGACCGGCTGGAGTGGCGGGCCGAGACCGGCAACGTCCCCTCGCGGGCGGTGGCCCTGCGGGCCGGCTTCCGTATGGAGGGCGACCAGCGCTCCGGACTGCTCAACAAGGGAGTGCGCCGCGATACGTGGACCGGTGCGCTGCTCCCGTCCGACCTCGGTCTGCCGGGGACCTGCGCCTACCTTCCGGCGAGCGGCCCCGTCCGCCCCTGAATACCGCGAAGGCCCGGCCGGACTGTCAGTGCCGCCCTCTAGGGTTCGAGGCATGACGCCTGTGCAGCCTCCCGCAGTCGAACTCTCCGCCGACCAGGCCCGCAGGATCGCCCTGCGCGCCCAGGGCTTCCTCGGTGCCCCCGACCGCCGGGCCGGGGTGCCGGGCGTGCTGCGGCATCTCGGCGCCGTCCAGCTCGACACGATCTCGGTGCTCGCCCGGTCGCACGAGCTGATTCCTTACGCGCGCCTGGGCGCGGTCGGCCGGCGCCCGGTCGAGGACGCGTACTGGTCGGGTGGCCGCGCCTTCGAGTACTGGTCGCACGCTGCGTGCGTCCTGCCGGTCGAGGAGTGGCCGCATTTCGCCTTCCGCCGCCGCGCCTACCGCTCCCGCCCGCAGTGGCACCACGACCTGCCGGACGGCGTGTACGACACGGTGATCAAGCAGCTGAGCGCCGAGGGACCGCTGACGGCGACGGAGCTGGGCGGCGCGAAGAACGGCGGGGAGTGGTGGGACTGGTCGGCGTCGAAGGTCGCCGTCGAGCGGGCCCTGATGTACGGCGAGGTCGTGTGCACCGAGCGGCGCGGCTGGAAGCGGGTCTACGACCTGGCGGAGCGCGCGCTGCCCGCCTCGGTGCTCCACGACGATCTGGACGACGCGGAGTGCGTACGCCGGCTGGTGGCGCTCGCCGGGCAGTCGCTGGGTGTGGGCACGCGCGCTGACATCGCCGATTACCACCGCCTCAGGGCCGAGCAGTTCGACGCGGTGGTCGCGGACTCCGGCCTGGTACCGGTGACGGTACGGGGCTGGACGAAGCCGGCCTGGGCCGATCCGGCGGCGCTGGCCTCGGAGCCGCGCGGCCGGCACCGTACGACGCTGCTGTCGCCGTTCGACTCGCTGGTCTGGGAGCGGGCCCGCACCGAGCGGATCTTCGGCTTCACCCACCGGCTGGAGGCCTACGTTCCCAAGCCCAAGCGGGTCCACGGCTACTTCGCGATGCCCCTGCTGGCGGGCGGCAGGCTTCTGGGCCGGGTCGACCCGGCCCGCGAGGGGACGACGCTGGTCGCCCGGCAGGCCTCCCTGGCGGGCCCGAAGGCCGTGCCGCCGATGGCGGAGGCGCTGGTCGAGGCGGCGTCCTGGGTCGGCTGCACGGATGTCCGGCTGGAGCGAGTCGACGCACCGGAGCTGCGCGGATCGCTCACCCGGGAAATCGCCCGCCTCCTGACATGACTCCAGGCATTCCCAGGGCTTTACCCGGCCCGGTCACCTGATCTCAAGGATTTTCTCCCGCATGGCATAGACCACGGCTTCCATCCGGGAGTGCAGCTGGAGCTTCTCCAGAATGTTGCGGACGTGGTTCTTCACGGTGTTCTCGGAAATGAACAGCTGCTTCGCGATATCGCGATTGTTCATGCCCGTGGCAACCAGTTTGAGGACTTCGAGCTCACGCTCCGTGAGCCGGGGCGCCGGCACCAGCCGGCGTTCGTCGGTCCGCTGGATCATCGACTTGAACTCGGTGAGCAGTTTCGACGCCATGGAAGGGCTGATCTGGGACTGCCCGTCCGCGACCGCGCGGATCGCGGTGGCGACCTCGTCCGTGGAGATCTCCTTGAGGAGGTAGCCGGTGGCGCCCGCCTTGATGGCGTCGTAGAGGTCGGCCTCCTCGTCGCTGATCGTCAGCATGATGATCTTCGCGCTGGGCGCCACCTCCTTGATGGCGGTACAAGCCTCGATGCCGCCGCGTTTGGGCATCCGTACATCCATCAGCACGATGTCGGGCAGCAGATCGGCGGCCTTGTCCACCGCTTCCGACCCGTCCCCGGCCTCACCGACGACCTGGATGTCCTCCTCCTGCGCGAGGACGATCTCCAGCCCCCTGCGGAAGAGGGCATGGTCGTCGACCACGAGGACCCGGATCGGCTCCTTGCGGGAACCACTGTCATCGTCCGTTCCGGTGCGGGCACCGGAAGCAGCGTCGGCATCATTAGCATCGCGCACGGGCCCGAAGGTGTCCGCCATCGTTCCTCCCCCTGAAGGCCATGGCCTGAAGTTCACAAACTGTCCGCCAACGGCAGTTCACAGAGCACCGATTGGCTTGGGCCGCCATGATTTCATGCCTGGACGTCAGAGCGGTGATCCAGTGGTCGCACGCGGGTGCCCCTGGGGGCGCACAAGGCGCTCCAGGGGCACCACGGAGCGGTGGTGTCAGCCGCCGAGCGCCCCGCCCGCGCCGCCCGCCTCGTCGGCGGCCAGCGGGTCGGTCCTCAGGTGGATGACGCCGTAGTCGTACGCGTGCCGCCGGTAGACGACGCTCGGCTCCTTCGTGTCGGAGTCGACGAACAGATAGAAGTCGTGTCCGACCAGTTCCATCTCGTAGAGCGCCTGGTCGAGCGACATGGGTGCCGCGACGTGCGTCTTCTCGCGCATCACCAGCGGTCCTTCGCCCTGCACCTCGAGCGAGCCGATCCTGGTGGTGGGCACGGGCTTCGCCACTTCGTCGGCGATCAGCTCGCCGTCGCCGTTGAACGAAGCCGCTTCAGGCACCACTTCACCGACCTCAGCAGCCGGGGTACGGCCCGAACCGCGACGGCTGTAGCGCTTGTCGTGCTGCTTGCGCAGCCTGGCCTCCAGCTTGCCAGTGGCCAGATCCAGCGCTGCGTACGGGTCGCCTGCGGCCGCTTCCGCCCTGATGACCGGTCCACGCGAGCGGAGCGTGATCTCCACCCGGTCGGAACGGTCGGCCTGACGGGGATTCGGCTCCTTGGACACCTCCACGTCGAGGCTGATCACCTTGCCGTCGAACTTCTGGATCTTGTCCAGCTTCAGCTTCTCGGCCACGTGCTTGCGGAACCGCTCGGGCACCTCGGTCTTGCGGCCCTTGACGACGATGTCCACCCAGAACTCCGTTCCCGGATCGCTCCGCTCAGTGGCGGAGCATCTCCCTTTTGCACCAGGCCCCGGTGGTAACCGGAGCCGCGGACTCGGTGGGTTCCACCTCCTCCTCCCCCGACGGCGAGGTCTGCACCCCACCGAATTTCCGGATCCTTAACTGCTGGTGGGTTACCTGCCCGAAACCTGGTGGTGCATTCGCCGAGGTCTGGCATTCACCATTCCTCACAACCGAACATAGCCTGCTCGGCCACCTGTCGGCACCCGCTACTCGCACGTACCTCCGTTCAGGTCCTTTTACCCACTCACTACCTGCAACGATGCAAGTTCACTTCCAGTTCCGGTTTATTTCGAAGGCGGACGGAGATACTGCGACAACGGCCGCCCGGCACGCTCCGGAACCAGTGCGTTCCGGCCCGCCTGCCCGGTCGATCACCCGTGCCGCCTCGGCCAGCGAGGCCCCCGTCGTGAGCAGGTCGTCGACCAGGACCACCCGCCCGTCGGACAGCAGCCGCGCGCCCCCGGCCACCACCTGCAGCGCCCCCGCGAGATTCGCCCGGCGGTCCCCGGCCCCGAGCCCCGACTGGTCGGCCACCGGACGCCGCTGCCGCAGCACCGCGGCCACCCCGGCCCGGGTGCCCGCACGCCGCAGTTCCGCCGCGGCCGCCAGGGCGATCCGGCGGGTCGGATCGTGTCCTCGTGCCGCCACGGCCCGGCGTGAGGAGGGCACGGGCACGAGCAGCAGCGGTCCGGCATCGGACGGCGGCCCCGCCCCGGCCCGTACGGCGCCCGCCAGCGCCTTGCCGAGTGCCCCGGCCAGGCCCAGCGCACCCCGCTCCTTGTGGGCCAGCAGCAACGCCCGTACCGCGTTCTCGTAGCCGGCGGCGGCGTGCACCGCGGGCAGACCGGCCGGCTCCGGGTCAGGTCTCACCCGGCGGGGCGGCCCGCCGTGGAGCTGTGCGGCACACTCCTCGCACAGCTCGGTCCGCGGTCTGCCGCAGCCCCCACAGGCCACTGGCAGGACCAGTCCGGTGATCTCCCGCCACCACCCGCGCATGACTCCACTGTGCCCCCGCCGGAGCCGCCCGACCACCCCTGTGGAAAACCTGTCCGGGGCCGGCGGACGCGCTCGGGCCGGACGGACCCGGACGCGGTACGGGCGTCAGCCCGGGTAGACCAGCGCCGAGCCCTCCTTGAGGACCGTCTGCCAGTTGTCACCGGGCAGCAGTTTCACTATCCCGTCGCCCTGCGTGTCCGCCATCAGCGGCAACTGCTCGTCGTCCGCCGCGGCGATCGCCCGCACCTGGTTCACCCCGGGCAGCACGCCCGAGGAGGGTGTCGAGCCGTCCGCCTGCACATAGCGGACCTGCTGCACGCCGCCCTGCTCCTTGCCGACCACCACGAGACGGCTGCCGCCCGACCACGACATCGCGGTCACATCCGCCAGCTGCGGCGCGGCCTGGCGCAGGTCCACCACGGAAATCTGCTGCTTGTCCTGGGGGCCATGGCGCTCGATCCGGCCGATCTTCAGCGTCGTGTGGCCGTCGCTCGTCAGCAGCAGTGCGATACGCACTCCGTCCGAGGACAGCCGCAGCCCCTTGATCCGGCTGCCGTTCAGACTGGGCACCGTGACCTCCTGCGGCTTGCCCGCACCCCCGGCGAGCCGCAGCAGCCTGGGATTGTCCGGGTCCCGGTCGGCGACCCAGAGGTCGCCCCTGCCGTCCCAGCTGGGCGCCGTCAGACGGTCCGCCGCACCACTGGCCCCACTCGTCACCGCCGGGGCCGGCAGCTGGCCGTTCTCGGTGATGGAGGCCACGTAGAGCGCGTCACGGTTCTGCGAGAGCGCCGCGGCCAACTGCTCGTCGCGGGCCACGCCCACCTCGCTCACCCGCGCCGGACCGGAACCGAACGGACCGGGCACCGCCTCCGGTTCCCCGCTGCCCTTGGTGCTCCCCGGAATGCGCTGCACATGCCCCTTGGCGTCGACGAAGTACTGACTGTCGGGCCCGCCGGACGAACCGTCGGGGGCGTACTCCTCCGCCTGGTCCGAGCCGAGCACGCACAACGGCGAACCGTCCGAGCGCTGCAGCTCCACCTGTTCGACCCGCGCCGAGGTCAGGTCCCGGAGGGTGAAGAGCACCTGCGAGGCCATCATCCGGCAGGAGCGCTGACCGGTCCCGTCCGCCTTCTTGTTGAGCGGGACCTTCAGTACGTTGCGGTCGTCGGGCGTCAGCGAGATGACGTCCTTCCGCAGCGCCGTCCCGGCAGGGAAGCGTGATCCGACCACCGGCCGCAGCCAGTCGGTCGGGCCTCCCAGGAGGCTGCGGACCGCCTGCGTCACGGTGTCCATACCGGTGGTGGGGTCCGTCCGGTTACGGATGTAGACGGGGTCGGCGACGAGTGTGGACTTCGCCTCGGACAGGCCCGTGGCGAAGTAGAACTTGTTGACGGAACGGTAGAGCCGCTTGAAGTCCGACTGCCCGAGCACCAGGCCGTCCGGCACGGTGTCGATGCGCCACTCCTTGCCGTCCGGCCCGTTGCGCCGCACCAGATGGAGGGTGCTGGAGTATTCCACCGGAGCCAGCGGCTGGTACGCGTTCTGCTCGTCGACCGTCGCCACCTTCTCGCCGGACAGCGTGTAGCTGACCTCGGTGGTGCTGCGGTCGCTCTCGTGGACCGGGCGGTCGCTCCGGTTCGGCGCCTTGGCCAGCACGGTGGTGAGCGCGCTCGGCTTCCAGGACTTCGACGCCTCCGGAGTCAGGTATTTGCGCGTCGTCCGGAAATCGGAGTCGTCACTGGTCATCGACTCCAGGAAGCCGTCGACCACCTCGTTCGGAGTGGCACCGTCACGCGGCGCGACCGCGTACACCTGCACCTGGGAGTCGCCGGGCTGCGAGGCGTCCACGGCCTTGACGTCCCCGGTGACGGGCATCGAGCCGCACGCGGTGAGCAGCAGCGCGCCGCATCCCAGCAACACGGTCAGCCCCGCCGCACGTCCGGGGCCGCCCTGATGACGGTCAGTGCCCACGAGTCGTGTCCTCCCGCCCGGGATCCTGTCCCGGGGAGTCGTTGGAGCCGGGCCGCTCCCCGGCGGGTCGCGGCACCACCCGCGCGCCGTTGCCCGGCAGTGCCGCCGGGTGCACCGAGACCGGTGCGGTCCGGGCGTTCGCGGGTGCGTGGGCCGGCAGCGATGAGCGGTCCGCGCCGGCCGGCTGGGAGGGGACGGCCATCAGCCGGTGCTCGCTGCCCGTGGCCTGCGCGGGGGCCGCGGCCGCCCGCTCCCGGCTCTCCCGGTTGCGCCGCGAGTCCTCGGGCTCCAGCGGTATCGGTGAACCTCGCAGCGGCTCGTCCGCGGTACGCGGCAGTGTCAGCCGGAACTGCGAGCCGCCGCCGGGTTCGCCCCAGGCCTGCAGCCAGCCGCCGTGCAGCCGGGCGTCCTCGACGGCGATGGACAGCCCGAGGCCGGTGCCGCCGGTCGTACGTGCACGGGCCGGGTCGGCCCGCCAGAAACGGTTGAACACCCGGGTCGCCTCGCCGGGCTTCAGGCCCACCCCGTAGTCCCGGACGGCCACCGCGACCGCGCCGCCGGCCACCCCCATCCGCACCACGACATCGCGGCCCTCGCCGTGCTCGACGGCGTTGACGACCAGGTTGCGCAGGACCCGCTCGACGCGTCGTGCGTCGGCCTCCGCTATCACCGGCTGTTCGTCACCGACCACCCTGATCCGGGTGCCCTTGCGCTCGGCCAGCGGCTCGGCGCCACCGATCACCCGCCGCACTACCTGCCGCAGGTCTATCGGCTCGGCCTCCAGTGCCGCGGCTCCCGCGTCGAACCGGCTGATCTCCAGCAGATCGGAGAGCAGCGACTCGAACCGGTCGAGCTGATCGCCGAGCAGCTCCGCGGAGCGGGCCGTGACGGGGTCGAAGTCGACGCGGGCCTCATGGATGACATCGGCGGCCATCCGTACCGTCGTCAGTGGTGTGCGCAGCTCGTGCGAGACGTCCGAGACGAACCGCCGCTGCATCCGGGAGAGCTCCTCCAGCTGCTGGATCTTCAGCTGAAGGCTCTGCGCCATCTTGTTGAAGGCCTCGCCCAGCCGCGCGATGTCGTCCTCGCCGGTGACCTTCATCCGTTCCTGGAGCCGGCCTGCGGAGAGCCGTTCGGCGATCCCGGCCGCCATGCGGACGGGCGTGACGACCTGGCGCACCACGAACCAGGCGATGGCCCCGAGCAGCACGACCACGAACAGGCCCGCGGTGGCCAAGGTGCCCTTGACCAGGGTCAGCGACTTCTCCTCCTGCGTCAGCGGGAAGAGGTAGTACAGCTGGTAGGGGTTGCGGTCGATGTCGTACAGCCGCTTGCCCACGACGAGACCGGGCTGCGACTCCTGCCCGTTCGCGTAACGGATCAGGGAGTAGGTCTGGAACGCTCCGGGGCCCTTGTTCACGGACTCCCGGAGGCTCTGCGGGATGCTCGCCGCCTCGACGCTGCCCGAGCCCCGGGGCGCGCGGGAGCCCTCGTCGGCGCTGAGCGCCACGACGTTGAAGGCGTTCTTCCCGCCACTGGCGAGCTGGTCGACCAGCTCGGTCCGCCAGGAGTTGTTGGCCGTCGTGCCGTCCGCGGCATCGCCGCCCTGCCCGGGAGCAGGGGTGATCGGTGCGTTGGCCTTCTCCTGGGCGGCCGCGAATCCGCCCGCCGCCTGTGTCTGCGCGGCCTTGCCCTTCGCGTCCAGCAGGCCGTTGCGCACCTGCCCGATCACGACCAGGCCCAGCAGCAGCACCACACCGAGCGACATCAGCAGCGTGCCCGCGACGACCCGCAGCTGAAGGTTGCGCCGCCACAGCCGCACCGCCGGCAGCAGCGGACGCCGCACCCAGCGCATCAGCAGTCGCGGCACCGGCCCGCCGGGCGCCCGGTTCTGGAACAACCGGCCGCCCTGCAGGAAGAGCCCGACATGGGACGGCGTGTGACCTGGGCCGGCAGCCCGCTCCGCACGGACTCCCGGCTCCCCGGGCTTCGGAGCAGCGCTACCCAGGGACATGTCAGCTCGGTCCGGCCTTGTAACCGACACCGCGGACCGTCACCACGATCTCCGGCCGCTCCGGGTCCTTCTCGACCTTGGAGCGCAGACGCTGGACATGAACGTTCACCAGCCGGGTGTCAGCGGCGTGGCGGTATCCCCACACCTGCTCAAGCAGTACCTCACGGGTGAAGACCTGCCACGGCTTACGAGCGAGCGCGACCAGCAGGTCGAACTCCAGCGGGGTCAGGGCGATGGACTGCCCGTCCCGCTTCACCGAGTGCCCGGCCACGTCTATGACCAGATCACCAATGGTGAGCTGCTCCGGTGCCGGCTCCTCGGACCTCCGCAAACGTGCCCTGATCCGGGCAACCAACTCCTTAGGTTTGAACGGTTTGACGATGTAGTCGTCGGCCCCGGACTCCAGGCCCACCACCACGTCAACCGTGTCGCTCTTGGCAGTGAGCATGACGATCGGCACACCCGACTCGGCCCTGATCAGCCTGCAGACCTCGATGCCGTCCCTACCGGGCAGCATGAGATCGAGCAGAACCAGGTCCGGCTTCGCCTCACGAAATGCAGCAAGTGCCTTGTCGCCGTCCGCTACGAACGACGGCTCGAATCCCTCACCACGCAGCACAATGCCGAGCATCTCGGCCAGTGCGGTGTCGTCATCGACGACAAGGACGCGTCCCTTCATAATCGACATCATCCCATTAGCTAATCGTTATCTGCGATGACCTGGCACACAGCTCTGCCAGCCCGACCCCTGTGACCGGGGAGATTACGCCCTCCTCCGTGACGATCGCCGTGACCAGCTCCGGCGGCGTGATGTCGAAGGCGGGGTTGTACGCCGGGGATCCCGGTGGTGCCACGATCACGCCACCCGTTTCCCGGCCGACCCCTCCGAATCGAGAAAATGTGACCTCCGTCACTTCCCGTTCGGATCTCTGCTCCACGATGATCGACTCCCCGTCCGCGGTGGCCAGATCCACGGTCGTGGTCGGGGCCACCACGATGAACGGTACGTGGTGATACTTCGCGAGCACCGCCAGCGGATAACTCCCCACCTTGTTGGCCACGGAGCCGTCCGCGGCGATCCGGTCCGCCCCGATGAGTACGGCATCCACCTCACCCGCCGCGAACAGTGACCCCGCGGCGTTGTCCGTGAGCACGCTGTACGCCATGCCGTTGCGAGCCGCCTCGTACGCGGTCAGCCTGGCCCCCTGGAGCAGCGGGCGGGTCTCGTCGACCCACAGCCGCCTCAGCCGGCCCGCCCGGTGCAGGCCGAGCGCCACCGCGAAGGCGGTTCCCTCGCCTCCCGAGACAAGGGCCCCCGTGTTGCAGTGGGTCAGCAGCTGATGCCCGCCGTCGGGGAGCAGCTCGTCCAGGAGGGCGAGCCCGAACCTCGCCATGCGGCCGCTGGCCTCGGCGTCCTCCCGGTGCAGGGCTCTCGCCTCCGTGAGCGCCTCCGCCGCCGCCTGCTCGGGACCTGCCCCCTTCCCGACCGCCGTGCGGTACGCCCCGGCGGCCCGCCGTACGCCGTAGCCGAGGTTCACCGCGGTGGGCCGCGCCTGCTCCAGCAGCTCCGCGGCAGCGTCCACGTCCTGACCGCGTACCGCGGCGAGAGCCACGCCGTAAGCCCCCGCGATACCCAGCAGCGGTGCTCCCCGTACCGCCAGCGTCCGGATCGCCTCCACCAGCGCGGGCACATCGGCACACACCAGCTCGGCCTCTTCCGCGGGCAACCGCGTCTGGTCGAGGAGCACCACCGCAGGACCTTCCGGGGGCTCGTCCCAGCGGAGTACGGAAAGCACGGAGGGAGCGGTGCCCACCGGCGGTTGCGCGTCCTGATCAGCCATCCACCCAGTCTGCCCGGTGAGCCGCCCACAAATGAAGGGACGAAGGAGATGGTGCACCAGGACCGGACCGGTGCAACGCGTGGCACGATGGCTGCCAACCTGCCGCCCCGATGAGCGGACGGGACCGTTAAGGAGCGAGAATGAACGACTCTCCGGGCTGGGCCTCGCCCGGATCTGCCCCCTCCGACGGCCAGGAGGCGGGGATCCCCCGGCCCTCCGAACCTGTCGACGGCAGCGGACCTGCGGGAAACTGGTCTTCCACGCAGCCGCCTGCCGGGCAGTGGTCTCCACCGAGCAGTCCCGGCCCCGGCGCGCCGCCACCCGCCCCCGGCTGGGGCGGCAGGCCGCCAGGTCCCGGCTGGGGCCGGCCGCACGCGGCGCGTCCCGGCGTCATCCCGCTCCGGCCACTGGGCGTCGGCGAGATCCTCGACGGCGCCGTATCCACCATGCGAGCCCACTGGCGCACGGTCCTCGGCCTCACGCTCGCCGTCTCCGTGATCGCCCAGACCGCGCTCATCCTCATACAGCGCTATCTGCTGCCCGATCCCCCTTCGATCGATGCGAACGCGACGGGCTCGGAGGCCCTGCGTCAGGCAGCCGACTCGCTCCGGTCCAGCCTGCTGGACCTTGCCCCGTCCCTGCTCATCACGATGCTCGCCACTATCTTCACCACAGCGGTGCTGACCGTGGTGATCAGCCGCTCGGTGCTCGGCCGCGCCGTCACCCTCTCCGATGCGTGGGCCGAGGCCCGGCCCCGGCTGCTGCCGTTGCTGGGCCTGACGCTGCTGCTGGCTGCCATGGCCGCGGCCATCATGGCCGTAGGGCTCCTCCCCGGCTACCTGCTCGGTGACACGGCAGGTATGGGGCTCGCCTTCCTCGGTCTGCTCGCCGCCTCTGTCGTGCTGGCCTGGCTGCTGACCCGCTTCTGCCTCGCCTCCCCCGCATTGATGCTGGAACGGCAGTCGATCACCGCCTCGATGCGACGCTCCGCCAAACTTGTCCGGGGCGCCTGGTGGCGGACGTTCGGAATCCTGGCCCTCACGTGGCTGCTGACTCTCATCGTGACCGTGGTGATCGGCATTCCGTTCGGCATCATCGCGATCGTCGTGGACGGTGGCGGCATGAGCGCGTTCCTCTCCGACGGCCCCAACAGTTTCGGCTGGCCGTTCCTGATCGTCTCCGGAATCGGTGACGTGATCGTCGCGACGATCACCTACCCGCTCTCCGCGGGCGTCACGGCACTGCTCTACGTGGACCAGCGCATCCGACGCGAGGCACTCGACCTCGAACTCGCCAGGGCAGCGGGCCTGCCGGGCTACGACAACAGGAGCTGACGCCGTGTCGGGGGCGGGCGGTACAGCGGTGGCACGACTGTTGTTCCGGGCGAGCGGCGGCATACCCGTGGACACCCCACGGGTGCCCGCCCGCGAGGCGGCACGGCACGAACTGTCCAAATCGATGTACCACGAGAACGACCCGAACTTCTTCCAACGCGCTCTCGACCAGCTGTGGAAATGGGTCGGTGATCTCCTCTCGTCCGCCTCCGGCGCCGCCATCGGCGGTCCGGCCGGACTGGTTGTACTGGTACTGATCGTCCTCGCCCTGGCCGCCGCACTCTGGTGGCGGCTGGGCACCCCGCAGCGCGGTCCCCGACCGGCGGACGCCCTCTTCGAGAGCGGGCCCCTCGATGCTGCGGAACACCGCACCGCCGCCGCGGCCCACGCATCCGCCGGCCGCTGGAACCAGGCGGTCCAGGAGCGGATGCGCGCCATCGTCCGCTCCCTCGAAGAACGCGCCCTGCTGGACCCGCGCCCCGGCCGCACGGCAGACGAGGCCGCCGCGGAGGCGGGCCGGACGCTCCCCGCGCACGCCACACGCCTGCGTGCGGCCGCCCGGCAGTTCGACGACGTCACATACGGTGGCCGCACCGCCGACCAGCAGGCGTACCAAGCCGTGCTCGCCCTGGACCTGGAGCTCGAGTCCACCAAACCCGAGCTGGCCGGCGCACTTCCGGGAGCTGCCGGATGAGCGTGGTCACCACCGCTTCCTCCTCGGTCTCCCCGACTCCTCGTCAGGTCTGGATCCGCATGCGCGGGCTGCTGCTCGCCGTCCTCGTGCTCGTCGCTGCCGGAATCACTCTCGCGGCCACCCACTCCGGCGATCGCCACGGCCGTCTCGACCCCCGCTCCGCAGACCGCTACGGCAGCCGGGCCGTCGCCGAGCTCCTCAAGGACCGTGGCGTATCCGTCCGTGTCGTCACCACGCTCAAGGGCGCCATGTCCGCGGCCGGTCCGGACACCACGCTGCTCGTCACCGCACCCAACCTGCTGACGCCCTATCAACAACGGACGCTCCGCTCGGCGACCACCGACAGGGCCGGCCGCACCGTACTCCTCGCTGCGGGACCTCTCTCCGTGGGCGTACTGGCCCCCGGCGTCCGGGCGGAGTCCTCCGCGCCGGTGACCACACGCGCCCCCCGATGCTCCCTGGACGCGGCCCGGCAGGCCGGCGAAGTGGAGACGGGCGGTCTGCGATACGCCGCGGACAACCTCGACGCACTCGCCTGCTACCCGGCCGGCGGCCTGCCCACCGTGCTGCTCCTCCGGCACCCGGCAGGGAGCGACACCGTCCTCCTCGGTTCCGCCGACATCCTGTACAACGACCGTCTGGACAGTCAGGGCAACGCCTCGCTGGCCCTTCAACTCCTCGGCTCCCGCTCGCATCTGGTCTGGTACCTCCCCTCACTCGATGACGCTTCCGCCGCAAGCAGCGGTGAGCACAATGCCGGCGGCGCGGGGGACGAGGGCGCGGGCGGCGAGAGCAGCTTCATGGATCTGATCCCCTCGGGCTGGCTGTGGGGCACCCTGCAACTCGCTCTCGCCGCCGCACTTGCCGCCGCCTGGCGGGCGCGCCGCCTGGGCCCCGTAATCGCTGAACGGCTGCCCGTGGCCATTCGCGCCTCCGAGTCCACCGAGGGCCGCGCCCGCCTCCACCGCAAGACCAACGCACGGGACCGGGCAGCCGACTCATTGCGTCACGCCTCGCGCACCCGCGTCGCCCCTCTCGTAGGCGTCTCCCCGCAGGACGCCCATTCCCCCGCTGTCCTCCTCCCCGCCGTCTCCGCACGTCTCAGCACGACCGACAGCGGCCTTCGAGAACTGATCTTCGGCTCGGCTCCTTCCGACGACACCGCACTCGTCCTTCTGGCAGACCAACTCGACTCCCTCGAAAGGGAGGTTCGCACCTCATGACCGCCCCGTCCCCCGTTCCCGCCGGGACAGCCGACACCACCCGGAGCGACGACACGGCACGCGCTTCCCTGGAAGCCCTCCGCTCCGAGATCGCCAAGGCCGTGGTCGGACAGGACCCGGCGGTCACCGGGCTTGTCGTCGCGCTGCTCTGCCGAGGTCACGTCCTGCTCGAAGGTGTCCCGGGCGTGGCCAAGACCCTCCTGGTCCGGGCTCTCGCAGCCTCACTCGAACTCGACACAAAGCGCGTACAGTTCACGCCCGACCTGATGCCGAGCGACGTCACCGGGTCCCTCGTCTACGACGCCCGCACCGCCGAGTTCTCCTTTCAGCAGGGGCCGGTCTTCACCAACCTCCTGCTCGCAGACGAGATCAACCGGACTCCTCCCAAGACCCAGTCCTCCCTCCTGGAGGCGATGGAGGAGCGTCAGGTCACCGTCGACGGAACCCCCCGCCTCCTCCCCGACCCGTTCCTCGTCGCAGCCACCCAGAACCCGGTGGAATACGAGGGCACATACCCGCTCCCCGAAGCCCAGTTGGACCGCTTTCTCCTCAAGCTGACGGTGCCCCTTCCGTCCCGCGCGGACGAGATCGATGTCCTGACCCGGCATGCAGAGGGCTTCAACCCCCGAGATCTCAAGGCAGCGGGCATACGCCCGGTCGCAGGACCAGCTGATCTGGAAGCCGCTCGCACCGCTGTCGCCAGGACCAGCGTCTCGCCCGAGATCGCCGGCTACGTCGTAGATATCTGTCGTGCCACGCGTGATTCCCCCTCGCTCTCCCTCGGAGTCTCACCCCGAGGTACCACCGCTCTGCTCTCCACCGCCCGAGCCTGGGCCTGGCTCACGGGCCGCGACTACGTGATCCCGGACGACGTGAAGGCTCTGGCCCTTCCCACGCTCCGCCACCGCGTCCAGCTCCGCCCCGAGGCGGAGATGGAAGGTGTCACCCCCGACTCCGTCATCACCGCAGTTCTCGCCCAAGTCCCCGTACCCCGATGAGGCGGTGAATTGTGGCGCTTACCGGACGCACCGCATTGCTCGCCGCTCTGGGGTCACTCCCAGTAGGCATCCTGGCCCCGAGCTGGACGGGCATGCTCGCCGTCAACGCCCCGCTGTCTCTAGCAATTCTGTGCGACTACGCCCTGGCTGCGCCAGTGCGTCCGCTCCAGTTCACCCGATCTGGTGATACAACCGTTCGACTCGGTGACAGTGCGGAAGTGCAACTCACCGTAGTCAATCGTTCCCGACGACGGCTGCGTGCACACCTCCGTGACGCCTGGCCTCCCAGCAGTTGGCAACGCGACGAGGAACAGTCCGCGTCCCGCCACAGACTGTCGATCCCGCCGGGCGAACGCCGCCGCATCGCCACACTCCTGCGCCCCACCCGCCGCGGTGACCGACGTGCCGAGCAGATCACTGTCCGCTCGTACGGACCGCTGGGCCTCGTGGCACGCCAGGGCAGTCATCAAGTTCCTTGGACAGTCCGCGTCCTGCCGCCCTTCACCAGCCGCAAACACCTGCCGTCCCGTCTCGCCAGACTGCGGGAACTGGACGGGCGCACCAGCGTCCTGACTCGTGGTGAGGGTACGGAGTTCGACAGTCTTCGCGCCTATGTACCGGGCGACGACACCCGCTCGATCGACTGGCGGGCCTCCGCCCGGCAGTCTGCCGTCGCCGTGCGGACGTGGCGCCCCGAGCGCGACCGCCACATCCTCGTCGTCCTCGATACGGGCCGGACGTCGGCAGGGCGGGTAGGTGATGTCCCTCGCCTCGACGCGGCGATGGACGCGACCCTGCTCCTCACCGCGCTGGCCACCCGAGCGGGCGACCGGGTTGATCTGCTCGCCTACGACCGGCGTGTTCGCGCACGCGTTCAGCGCCGGGCTGCCGGGGAGGCCCTGCCCTCCATGGTGGATGCGATGGCACCGCTCGAACCGGAGCTCGTGGAAACGGATGCGCGGGGCCTCATTGCGACGGCTCTGGCGAGCGCGCCTCGCCGTTCCTTGATCGTGCTGCTGACCAGTCTCGACGCGGCCCCCGTCGAGGAGGGACTGCTGCCGGTCCTGTCCCGCCTGACCCAGCGGCACACTGTGCTGCTGGCAGCTGTCAGCGACCCGCACCTCGAGGACATGGCCGGCGCGAGGGGCACAGTGGACGCGGTTTACGAGGCGGCTGCCGCCGCCCAGGCCAAGGCCCGACGCCGCCGAACTGCGGACCAGCTCCAGCGGCGCGGCGTTGTTGTCGTCGACGCCACTCCTGACACGCTCGCGCCGGCTCTCGCCGACGCCTACCTGGCTCTCAAGGCAGCGGGTCGTCTGTAGCAGGGCCACGGCCGCATCTGATCGGGATCCGTTCTGTGCGAGTACGTCCGGAAATGGACAGAGGGACTCCACGCGGATCCAATCGGACCGATCCTGGTCGGGAACGCAGAAAAGCCCCGTGCCACAAGGGCACGGGGCTTAACTATTAAAAGGAGTTCGGCGGCGTCCTACTCTCCCACAGGGTCCCCCCTGCAGTACCATCGGCGCTGAAAGGCTTAGCTTCCGG